>JAEHCT010000010.1 GCA_020697635.1 Candidatus Bathyarchaeota archaeon | reverse complement strand
GGGTTGTGGTATCCGCTGCATCAGGCTGGACGGTGTCCAGAAAGCCATATCCTTGTACAGGCGGCTGGGTTTCAGGGACGAGTACTGGAGCCTCAGATACACTGGAAGGGCGTCGAGGAACCCGGTCGACTATGCGGAGCCGATGCGGAGGAGTGACCTGGACGCGGTCACTATGCTCGACGAAGCCTTCTTCAGGGGGAGGAGGGGCCACATGCTCCTGTGGGTTTACGACCGGTTCCCCGACCTCTGTTTCGCTTCCTGGAAGGATGGTGAGCTGATGGGGTTCATCATGGCCAAGGACGGCTCGGACAGCGTCAAGGTGGGGCCGTGGATATGCCGCCCGGGATACGAGGAGGCTGCGGAGGCGCTACTGCGGTCGGTGATGAATATGCGGGTCGGCGAGGCCGTCTGGGTGGGCTGCCCCGAGGGCAACAGGTCCAGCGTCGCGGTGCTGGAGCGTAACGGTTTCACGCCGCTTCCCAGCAGCCTCAGGATGTGTTACGGCGACTGCGGCGTGAGGGAGGACGTGGAGGGCGTCTACGGGCTGGGGGGCCCGGACAAGGGCTAAGTCGCCTTGAACCTGACCTTGTCTCCGACCCGTATCTCTGGCTCGTCGAGGCTCGGCGCCTTCACCACTATGTTCATGTGGTTGGGCATGTGGGTCTCGTCGTAGCCCGCCAGCGTGCCTAGAGGCTTGACGCCTACGGTCACCTTGTCACCAGCCACGACGAGGCCGGGCTTGGTGACCTCGAAGAACGCTATAGCGCGTACCCTGTCGGCTCCGCCGCCGGGCTGTCCGTCCTCGTCTGTGATCATGAGCTCGTGTATCTCGTTGAGCCTGACGGCGCGGCTCTTGGTCTCTATGAGCCGGAGCCCCCTGTCCTGGAAGCTGACGTGGAGGAGGGCGACCACCTCTCCCTCCACCTGTCTCCGTTTGCCGTAGACCCCGGGGGTTATGCGCCTGAAGTCGTAGGGGGCCGTCACCTTGTTCACCTATGGTTTGACGTTGATGCCGGTCCTCAGCTCGGGCTCCTTCATGTCGGAGGCCATGTACCAGTGGACGCTCTCCCGGTCCTCCCGGGTGGTGGCGCTCACGGTGTTTCCCTTGGGGTCGAAGACGATGCAGTTCATGCCTCCATAGGTCTTGAGGGCGTGGATGTCCTTCATGGCGCGGAACGCGGCCTCCCTGGCGCTGAGCCCGTCCTCCATGTAGTGGATTATGGTGCGGGCTGTGCTGTTCCTGATGGCGAGCTCGCCACGTCCGGTGCAGCAGGCGGCGCCGTACCTGTTGTCGCAGTAGTTGCCTGCGCCTATTATGGGGCTGTCGCCCAGGCGGCCCGGGAACTTGAGGGCGGTGCCGCTTGTGCTGACGGCTGAAGCGATGTCACCGTTCTCGTCCATGGCCATTACGTTGACTGTGCCGTGGTGGTGGTCGGCGAGCCTGTCGTACCACTCCCTCATGTTCTGGCTCCTGGCGTAGTTGACGATCCACTGCTGGCTCTCGTCGATCTCCTCGTGCTCGAAGGCGTCCTTGACGAAGGTCTCGTATACCTTCCTGCTCGTGTCGGTGCTGAGGTCGCCCTCCTCCATTCCCATGGCTCTGGCGAAGAGCTCGGCTCCCTCGGCCACCAGCATGACGTGGGGCGCCTCCTCGAGCACCTTGCGGGCGACGCTTATGGGGTGGAGGAAGCCCTTGACGGCGCCTACTGTGCCCGCCCCGAGGGTCCTTCCGCACATGATGCTGGCGTCCATCTCCTGGACTCCGAAGAGGTTGGGTATGCCGCTTAGACCCACCGAGGTGTCGTCGGGGTTGGACTCGACGAGCCTGGTGGCTGCCTCGACGGCGTCGAGGGCGGAGCCCCCGTCGCGCAGATTCTCGGCGCCGGCGTAGAGGAACTGGCCCGCGTTCCTCGTCCCCATGATGAATGGTTTAACCATCTGAAGTCACAGAGAATTGAGGGAGCCGTAGTTACTTAAGGTCATGGAAGCCGCCGCCTGGGGTGGGCTCCGTTACAGCTTCGACGCCAAGCTCCGGTAGCCCCCACTGTTTTTTAACGGGTCCTGCTCTATAGAACCCGAGGGTGTACTCCGTTGCCCGCGAACCTCCCGCAGGAAGCCAAGGCGAAGTGGAACGAGGTCACCATGACCCGTAACCCGGAGGAGCGGCTGCGGCTGATGGGGGAATTCCTCTCCTTGGTCCCCAAGCACAAGGGCACCGAAAAGCTCCAGATGCAGATCAAGCGCCAGATGGCGCAGCTGCGGGACGACATAGAGAAGAAGAAGAAGCAGGCGAAGAGGGGGGGCGGCCCCAGCTACTACGTCCAGAAGGCGGGGGCGGCCCAGATCGCGGTGGTGGGCCCCCCCAACGTGGGCCGGAGCAGCCTGCTGAGGGCTGTGACCAACAGCTCGGTGGAGGTGACGAGCTGGCCGTGGGGCACCACCTGGCCGACGCCTGGGATGCTGCCTTACCAGGACATCCAGTTCCAGCTGGTGGAGGTGCCGCCCATCGTTGAGGGGAGCAGCGAGGGCAAGTCGGAGGGCTTCATGAACCTGTCGTCCGCCCGTAACGCGGACAGCATAATCATCGTGGTGGACATTCAGGACGACCCGGCGGGCAACTACCTGATGGTGTCCCGGGAGCTGGAGAACGCCAGGATACTTACGGCGCCTCCCCTCGGCGATGTGGAGATAGTGAAGCGGGGGCACGGCAGGGACATCCAGTTCGTGTGGGAGGGGGAGCTGGACGGCTGCACCACGGACGAGGTTATAGCCCTCCTCAACGAGTACAAGATACGGAGCGCCCTTGTCTATGTCAGGGGCAGGGTGACCCTGGATGTGGTGGAGGACGCCCTCTTCGGCAACGCCGTGTATAGGCCGACGCTGGTGCTGGCGAACAAGGCTGATCTGGGCATCGATCAGGACACAGTGAACAGGCTCAGGGAGACGGCGGCGGCCATTCAGGTGGGGGTCTGTAGCTTCGAGAAGACGCCGGATCTCCAGAGGGTGCTGGGGGAGAAGCTGTTCGAGCTCCTGGGCATCATCAGGGTGTACACGAAGGAGCCGGGGAAAGAGGCCGCCGTTGAGCCCATCGTCTGCAGGGATGGCGTAACCGTAGGCGACTTGGCGAAGATGATCCACAACGACTTCTACGAGCGGTTCAAGTACGCACGGATCTGGGGGCCCTCAGCCAAGTTCGACAACGAGAAGGTAGGCATCGACAGAGAGCTCAAGGACGGCACCGTGATCCAGCTCTACGTCTAGCGGGGAAAAACCATATACCGCCTCGCCCAGAAACCCTTGAGGCGCATCGTTTGAAGCGAGTTGATTTCATTTACCTCTCACAGGAGGACGTTCTGAAGCTGGAGATACCGATGGGGAAGGTAATAGAGCTAGTGGAGCTGGGGCTAGGCGAGCACGGCCACGGCCGCGTCGAGAACCCGCCGAAGCCGGGGATACACAGCAAGCCCAACGCCTTCATCCACGCCATGCCCGCCTACTACGAGGGGCTCGGCATCGGCGGCCTTAAGTGGGTGAGCGGCTACCCCAGCAACCGCGCCTTGGGGCTCCCCCAGATCGCGGGCTTGATGATCGTGAACGACATGGAGACGGGTATGCCCCTCGCCGTCATGGATTGCCGCTGGATAACCGCGATGCGAACCGCCGCCGTATCCGCCATCACCGCCAAGTACTGCGCGAAGGAGGGCACCGAGTCTCTGGGCGTAATTGGCTGCGGGGTTCAGGGCAGGATGAATCTGGTCGCCTTCAAGGAGGTCATCCCGGGCCTAGATGCGGTCAGGGTCTTCGACATCAACCCCGAAGCCATGAGGAGGATGAAGGACGACTTCGAGGCCGAGCTGGGGTTGGAGATAACTCCATGTGACGGCGTGGAGTCCGCGGTGGACGGCTTGGACATGATACTGACTGCGACGCAGAGGCTTAAGGAGCCCCTGGTGCGTGACGAGTGGTTCAAGCCCGGGTGCCTCGGGTTCGGCCTAGAGGCGAGCAGGGCATGGTACGGAGACGCGATACTGGGCGCCGACAAGTTCATCACGGACAGCTGGGATCAGACGGTCCACTTCTACGAGCAGGGGGCGTTCCCAGACGGGTTGCCGGAGCTATACGCGGAGCTGGGCGAGGTGGTAGCCGGGGTGAAGCCGGGAAGGGACAGTCAGGAGGAGCGTATACTGGCAATCAACATCGGGTTAGCCCTCGAAGACGTCATAGTCGCCGACCACATATACCAGATAGCGAAGGACGGCGACTACCAGAGACTCACACTGATGAAAGAAGATTTTTAGCAGGGGGGTGGGGTACCCCATCCCAGCTGAAACCAGCCCCCTTTCACCTAAAGAAGCCCCAGAACAGCCCCTCTACCATCTAAATAACTACAAAAACGTAGCCAACCACATAAAATTCAAGATTACAACCTACTTGTAACAAGCCTCAATTAAAAAACACACGAAAAATCTGTCACGTTATATTAAACAATCTATCCTAAACCCGCGGCATGTTTTTATCGAAAACGCCACATCAATACACCGAGGAAACGCTTTGATCACCGTGGTATCGGGGCTCCCCCGTAGTGGCACCAGCATGATGATGCGGATGCTGGAGGCCGGCGGCGTCCCCGTGCTCACAGACGAGAAACGCGAAGCCGACGAAGACAACCTCCGAGGCTACTACGAGGACGAGCGAGTCAAGCAGCTCAAAGACGACGCCTCGTGGATAACCGAGGCCGACGGCAAGGCCGTCAAGGTCATCAGCTACCTACTCAGGTACCTGCCCGAGGGGCACAGCTACAAGGTCATCTTCATGGACCGCAGGATACCAGAGGTGCTGGCCAGCCAGAAGAAGATGATGAAGCGCCGAAGCGAGCCCGTTGACGAGGTCCCCGACGACGTGATGGCAGGCATATTCAAGAGACACCTCGCCGAGATAGACGAGTGGCTAGGCGAACAGCCCGACATAGAGACCATCCACGTCAGCTACAACGAGACCCTCGACGACCCCGAGGCCAGCGCCGAACGGGTAGCGGCCTTCCTCGGAGGCGGCCCCGACATCGAGAAAATGATGCAAGTAGTAGATCCCAAGCTCTACAGGCAGCGCAGGTGAGGCATCCAAAGTATTTTCCGCTCACCACGCCCCCGTTTATATGATTATAATGGCTTCACCGGCTTTAGGCGGAGGCCTACCCGACCTGCCCCGCCTCAGGAACCATAAACGTAAGAGGTTCAGCAGCTACGACCACACCGGCGGAAACAAGGACTACATCGTCGTAGACCCGGGGGAGACGGCGACCCTGGCCGAGATGAAGGGCCCAGGCTGCGTCAAGCACGTTTGGGTCACCATACGCACAGACGAGGAGTGGTACCTCCGTAGGCTCGTGCTCCGCGCATACTGGGACGGCGAGGAGAACCCCAGCGTCGAGGCCCCCATAGGTGACTTCTTCGGCATCGGCCACGGCCTGACACGGAACTACGTCTCCGCTCCGCTGCAGATGAGCCCCGAGGACGGCAAAGGCTTCAACAGCTGGTGGCCCATGCCCTACGGCGACGGCGCCCGGATCACTCTGGAGAACCAGGGCGAGAGACAGGTCACCGCCTTCTACTACTACGTGGACTACGAGGAGTGGGCGGAGCCGGGGGAGGGGCTCGGCAGGTTCCACGCCGCGTGGCGACGCGAGAACCCGACGGTTGGCGTCAGCGATAGCGGAGTAGACAACCGCACATGGATGTTCATGGGTGAGAACCCCGACGGCGAAGGCAACTACCTGATACTGGAGGCGGAGGGCAAGGGCCACTACGTGGGCTGCAACGTCAACGTCGTCAACCTCAGGAAGACGGACAAGTTCAACTGGTACGGCGAGGGTGACGACATGATCTACATAGACGGCGAGAAGCTGCCCAGCCTCATAGGCACAGGCACAGAGGACTACTACGGCATGTCTTGGTGCCCCACCCAGGAGTACTGCGCACCCTACCACGGGCTCCCCATACCCGGCGGCAAGAACTGGAGCGGCAAGGTCACCTGGTACAGGTACCACATAGTGGACCCAGTCTACTTCGAGAAGAGCATCCGGGTAACCATAGAGCACGGCCACGCCAACCACCGCAGCGACGACTACAGCAGCACCGCCTACTGGTACCAGACGGAGCCCCACGGGCCCTTCAAGATACTGCCGGTGGAGGAACGCATCCCGAGGAAGTGAAGACATGAGCTACCTCGTAGGCACCGACATAGGCACCATGGGCACCAAGACGGTGCTCGTGGGCCCCGAGGGAAAGGTCCTCGCCAACAGCTTCAGGGAGTACGGCGTCCTCACCCCCATGCAGGGGTGGGCCGAGCAGTGGCCCCAGGTGTGGGCCGAGGCCACCTACGCCACCATCAAGGAAGCCATCGAGAAGTCGGGCGTAGACCCGGGAGACGTCGCTGGCGCCTGCATAAGCAGCCTCTACGGCGGCAGCGGGATACCCGTGGACAGGAACTACACCGCCATCCGGCCCTGCCTCATCTGGGCCGACCGCCGAGCCACCGACGAGTGCAGGTGGGTAGAGGAACGGATCGGCAGGGAAGCCCTCTTCGAGGCCACCGGCAACGTCATCGACCCCTACTACGGGTACACCAAGATGCTCTGGATAAGGCAGAAGGAGCCGCTTCACTGGGCCAAGATACACAGGCTCGAGACCCCCAACGCCTACATCATAAGGCAACTCACGGGCGTCGAGAACATCGACTACAGCAGCGCGGGCAACTACGGCGGCGTCTTCGACATCCACAGCCGCGGCTGGAGCACGGAGATGATGGAGGAGCTGGGCATCCCACGGACGTTCTTCCCAGACAAGATACACAGCTCCGAGGAGGTGGTCGGCGAGGTCACCGCCACGGGCGCCAGGCTCACGGGGCTAGCCAGAGGAACACCGGTCTGCGCCGGCGGCATCGACGCCGCCGTCAGCGCCCTCGCCGGCGGGGCCATCGAGGACGGCGACTTGGCCTCCATGCTGGGGACGTCCATGTGCAACGGCTTCATAAGCCACGAGCCGAGGCTCAGCCCCCGGATGATCAACTTCCCCTACGTGGTGAACGGCCGCCAGTATCTCTACAGCTTCACGGGCGTCGCCACCGCCGGCTACTGCGTCCGCTGGTTCCGCGACAACCTCGGCTCGCAGGAGATGGAGAAGGAGCGGATTACGGGGGAGGACGCCTACAGGCAGCTCGACGGGATCGCCGAGACGGCGCCCATCGGCAGCGGCAGCCTCGTCTTCATGCCCCACATGATGGTGGGGGAGCGGGCCCCCTATTGGGACGAGCACATCAGGGGAGGGTTCATCGGCCTCACCACCTACCACACCCGCGCACACATGTTCAGGGCCGTCTTGGAGGGCGTCGCCTACGCCATGAGGTACAGCCTAGAGGCGGCGTATGAGACCGGAATCGAGATCAACCGGGCCACGCTGGTGGACGGCGGCGCCAGATCACGCCTCTGGAGACAGATAATAGCAGACGTCACCGGCGTCGAGATGAGCTACATCCCGGACGCACCGGGGGCGCCCCTCGGAGACGCCATGCTCGCCGGCCTCGGCACCGGAGTCATACCAGACCACAACGTCATCGAGGAATGGATCGGGGAGAAAGTGGCCATGAGGCCCGACCCCGAGAGCTCCGAGAAATACCGCAGGTACTACGAGCTGTACAGGCGGTGCCTGGAGGCCACCGAACCAGTCTACAGGTCCATGTAGACTATATTTTATAGGTTAAACCCGGTTCTCTACCTGTAGCCCAACGGTAGGTTTTAGTTATGAGAAAAACAGTCGCCTTCATACTCGGCGTGGCCCTCGTCCTCGGGCTGGGGCTCGCGTTCCTCCACCCCTCCCTGCAGCTCATCGGGCTCTGGCTCACACCCCTCCTCGGGACGCAGTTCTACGTCGTCCTCAGCCTCGCGTACCTGCTCCTAGCGGATCCTCTCAGGTACCCTGCCGTGCTCTTCGTTTGGCTTGTAGTGGCGTTCATCGGCGGCGTCATCGTCAGGAGGCGTCTGGGGGGCGTCCTAACCATGCTCCAGGTGTGGTTCCTAGTTGTCCCCATGCTGGCTTTATCCGTCTTCGGGGTGGCGATGAACGTCCAGCAGGTGATGGAGGACGTAGAGGGCGAGGAGGCCCTAGGGCTGGTGCCGCCCATACCCGAGGGCACGACGTTGACCCGGCTCCTGGAGACCCCCCTGCTAGGAGACGTCGCCATGGATGTCTTCACCATGATCGGCGAGGGAGCAGAACCTGATATCGGGATGGACTTCATCATGGGGTACGCGTACAGGGCGCTCGGCTGGGTGGCCTTGAAGCCCCTGATAGTGCTCGTGGGAGCCTTGATCGGGGTGGAGGCGGGCAGGATCGGCCAGAGGTTCATGCCTGAGCCGTCGTCCGGAGGCCTTCAAGCTAATCAGCCAGGCACGGTGGCTGCCTTGAAGACGTTGTTCGTCGCCTTCATACTGCTGGGGGCGACCGTGGCCCCCACGGAAAGCCAGTTCATAGACCTCGGTGACAGCGTCTACGTGGAGCAGCTCGTCGCAGGAACAGACGGCGAGGGACACGTCGGCCTCATCAACGTGTTCCTAGAGACGGAGGACGCCGACGTCCCCGATGACGTGGTAGCCGCCATAGTCGTGTCCCAGGAGATACGGGCCGCCAGCCTGCTGAGCCTGCTACCATTCCCCGAGGAGCTGGACGCCGAGTCGTTACTGAACTTGATGCCAGACACCGTGTACGCGGTGGTGTACGTGGACACGCCTCCCGAGGAGGCGAGGCAGAGCTCAACCCAGATAAAGGCCCTGCTGGAGGAGAGGATCGGCGTCGAACTCGTCACGCTGCAGGCCTTCGAGCTCCCAGAGAACCGGCTCGACGAGGCGACGCTGCCAAGAATGACGGCGGTGGTTGGCTACAGCCACGCCGCTGCAGATGAAGTGGCCGAAGCGTTTCTCAACGGCGTCAAGGAACACGGGGGCCTAGTCGAGGGCGTGGAGGAGGCCGTCTCCAACGGCGCCCTGGTCCCGGGGGCCGGCGAGGGCTCCGCCGACGGCTCAGTGTTCGTGTCGGGCTTCATCCGGCTGGAGCCCTTCATGTTCATGCTACCGGAGGACCCCATGCTCGACATGTTCATGGACGACCTGGAAATCCTCTTCGAGGAGCCCCTCGGATTCGCTGTCAGCGGCCACTACTGGGAAGAAAGCGCCACCGCCACGGGCCTGGGGCAAAGCGTCGACCTCGCCGAGCTACTGGGCCTCGGGTCTCTTCCAGGCTATAGCCTGGACTCCGACGCCAGCTTCATCACTTTGATGATGCCTAACCAGACCAGCGCAGAGGATGAGCTTAGGGTAACGATAAGGCTCTCCTCCAACCTCTCCCCGGCCTCGCCGCTGCTCCCCATGTACGGCTTCATGGCCGGGGGCCTCGGGAACGTGACCCATGAGGAGGGGACAAGCGTCACAGCTGACGCCCTGAGGATGACGCTGGACAGCCCCCTGCCACCGAGGTTAAGCGTATCCAAGACGGCGAGCAGGGAAAGGGCGGCGACAGGCTCCCAGGTCGAGGTCACCGTCTCGGTCACCAACAGGGGGAACACCGCAGTACAGGACGTTGAGATAGACGACGGCTCCACGCTCCTAGGCTACGCGTACGCCTCCGACCTACGGGGCTCCGATACCAAGATAATCGCCTCGATGGCCCCGGGGGCGACCGAGACCCTCACCTACAGCGTGACGCTCAGCCGCCCCGGCGTCTTCAGACTCAGGCCGGCCAAGGTGAGCTACATGAGCGGGGGAGAGACCTACGGTGAGGCTTCGGATCGTCCCACGGTGGAGACCGGGCCACCGGGCCTGGTTCAGGCAGGCTTCACCCTGAGGGGGGATCTGGTCCGGTTGATAGACCTTGTGGCGGAGGGAAGGGGCGAGATGGTGGTGACGGCCGCTACTCTCGTCGTCGGTGCCTTGGTTCTGCTGAACCTTGCGTTGACCGTCAGAAGGTGGAGGCTCGGCGAGGCTCCGCTAGAACCCGTATAGCTCGACGAGCCTCAGCGTATGCCGGAGCCCCTCCCTGATGAGGATGCAGCCCACCGCAAGCAACGCGAGGAGATCGGCCGTGTAGAGGGCTCCTCCCCTCGCCCCAGTGATGAAGAAGTAGAGGTACTCGGAGGATATGACGACACATATGAAGCCGAGCAGTATCTTCACCTGGTTGTAGAGGAGCATCGCCTCGTCTTTGTCGTTTAAAGCCTTGAAGTACGTTCCCATGTGTCCCGTGAACCGATGGTACCTGCAACCATTTATTCGCGGTGTGACAAAACCAAGTTTGCCAAGGTAATCGAATGAAGGCTTTCAAAGATGGGTTGGAGGGGGCCTACATGATGATCCTGCCGTCGACGATGCGGGCACCGTCGGGGTAGGCGAGGATCGGGTTCATGTCCAGCTCCTTGACCTCGGGGCACTCCATGAGCATCTTGCTGGTCTTGACCAGTATGTCGGCAAGGGTCTCCTGGTCGCTCGGCGGCATCCCCCGCGCACCCTCGAGGATCTTGTAGGCCTTGATCTCCTTGATCATCTCCCGGGCGTCCACCACGTCGATGGGGGCGACGCGGAAGCTCACGTCCTTGAGAATTTCCACGAAGATGCCGCCCAGCCCGAACATGAGGGTGGGACCGAAGGTGGGGTCGGAGGTGCTTCCTACGATGATCTCGGTGCCGTTGGGCGCCATCTCCTGGACGAGCACGCCGGTGATCTCGGCGTCCGCCTTGTACTTCTTGGCGTTATCTATGATCCTGTTGAAGCCCTCCCGGATGCCCTTCTCGTCCTCGACTCCCACAATGACGCCGCCCGCGTCGCTCTTATGCAGTATCTGGGGGCTCACGATCTTGAGGACTATGGGGAAACCTATACTCTCCGCGGCCTCGACCGCCTCGTCCTCCGTCTCGGCTACATGTATCTTGGTGACCGGCATACCGTAGAGACCGAACAGCTTCTTTGCCTCATGCTCATATAGGAAGTTCCTTCCCTCGGACTTGGCCGCCTCGAAAACCTCTGAGATCGCTTTGTCTCTCATCAAGCACACCTCTGATCTTTCATGTATGACCCGTCTACAATGATTTAAAAATATGGTCCGGCGCCGTGCAAAACCCTATAACTGCTTATCGTCGTGAATTATCATCTACGGGGCAACCAGATGCTGAGCCAATGGCAGATCATCATAATAAACACGGCGATATTCTTCGGCCACTACGTCATCATATCTTCCGCCCTAAACTTCCAGTTCGGGAACGGCGGCATCCCCAACATGAGCAGCAACGTGAGCGTCGCCGTCGGCGCCTACACCGTCAGCGCAGTGGTGATCAGGCTATGCATGTGGATAGGGAGAGGCGCGGGACTCACGTTCGGCGCCGACTGGGTTTACGACAACCCCACCAACGTGAGGATGCTAACAGGGCTCTTCCAGGCGAAACCCCTCCTCAGCCTCAGCATGTTCCTGTTCAGCCTAGCGGCGGCCTTCACAATGGGCGCTGCTGCCGGGTGGCTGATAGGCTTGGTGAGCGGCAGACTCCGGGCCACGAGGCTTATGATGTTGCTGCTCATCGTCAGCAATGGGGTGAGCGTCATCGTGGCGAACAACGAGGGGATAGCCGGCGGCACGCTGGGGTCTTTCATCCCAAACTTCTTCGCCTGGTACCAGGGCGAGCAGATGGTCATCATAGCCACGGTCATACTGGTGGTGGGCCTGGTCTGTTACATGATAATGCGGGTCATGATGAACAGCCCGTTCGGGCGCCTCATGAGGGCGATGAGGGATAACGAGGTAACCCTCGAGAGCACAGGCAAGAACGTCGCCAACATCCGTCGCCAGATAATGATGTTCGGCAGCGGCATCATGGCCGTGAGTGGCGTCCTCGTGAGCTACTACTACAGCTACGTACAGCACGTCATGTACGACAGGGTGACCTACACGTTCTGGCCATGGCTCATGATAACCGTGGGGGGCCTGGGCAACAACGCGGGGAGCTACCTGGGAACCCTGCTGTGCGTAGCGTTACTCAAGGCCCTCAACGTCATGAAGCAGGGAGTCGGGATCCTGCTGATCGGCACCAGGTGGATAAAGCTCATCGACGTCTTCGAAGACCTGTTCCTAGGTGCCTTCCTCATCGTATTCATGATCTATAAGCCGAGGGGACTAGTGCCCGAGAAGAGCCTGAACATAAAAGGAGTGGACTACGTCGGGATAATGAGGGACGAGTCTAGATCCGGTGACTCCTCCGGCGGCTCATCTGCTCCTTGATCCATCTCGCGGCCTGTATCAGCAGCGGGTTAGGCGTGGCGACGATAGGTATGTCCCTGGGGCCTATCTTCAGCGTCTGCCTATACTCAGGCAGCGGGGCGTAGATTACGCTTGCCCAGTAGATGCGGCCCTGCTGCCGCTCCTTGAGAAGCTCCTTGGTGTTGAAGGGCAGCGGCATATGGTAGAACACGACGCCCTCGGCCCAGTTCAGTATAACCGGCCTCCCCGCGTCCTGTATCAGAGCCCCTGTCTGGGCTAGCTTGTCCAGGGAGTACTCAACCATCTCAAGAATGATCAGCTCCTCCGCTGGCTTGTAGGTGATCTTCATCAGACCCAAATGCAGGTGGGTATCTAAAGAACTTCACCCTCGTCCAGTGAGGAAGCCGATGATCGTCTCCATGTGGACTCTGGCTGTGGTCGCCAGATCTTCTAGGGTGATGTGCTCGTCCACCCCGCCCATCCCGTAGACCTTGGGGCCATACGAGACTGCCGGGACCCCCAGAAGCCTCCAGAACCGGCAGTCGGTGCCCCCGGAGGTGAAGCTAAGGTAGGGCTCCCTGCCCGTGATCTCGGCGTGGTTCGCCTGGAGCAGCCTAACGATCCTTGCCTCAGGCGGCGTGTAGGTGGAGCCCGTGAGCACCGATGTGTGGCGGCCCCACTCCACCTCCATGCCCTCATCGACTCGGTGGACCTCCTCCTCTACCCTGCTCCTTATCTCATCGGGGCTGATCCCGAGGGGCAGCCTGACGTCCACCTCTGCCTCGCACAGCGCAGGCACGATGTTGTCCTTGGCGCCGCCTCGAATCACTCCTACGTTTACAGTCACGTGCTTGAGCACGTCCGCCATCGTGGATGACTCGTGGCCGTACTGCTCCTTGTATCCCTTCATCACCTCCTCGGTGAGGCTCAACGCCTCGGCGTCCAGGGGCGCGGGCGTGCCTTGAAGCGCCTCCACCCTAGGCAGCGCCCTAACCATCTTCATGATGGCGTTCTCGCCGACGTACCCGGCGAAGCTCCCGTGGGCCGCCTGGCCCCTGGCCCGCAGGATCAGGGGTACCCTGCCTTTCTCACCGATCCTCACCGTGAGGCCCGAAGGCTCCCCGTTCAGGACCGCGTCTCCGCGGAGGCCCTCCACATTGTCGAGGAGCCACCTTGCGCCCCATCTGCCCCCCGTCTCCTCGTCGGATGTGCCAGTGAAAGTAACCTTACCCGGTAGACTGAGCGTGCTCAGCTTGCTGAAGCAGTGGAGGAGCGACGCCAGACCGCCCTTCATGTCGCCGCTTCCCCGACCATGTAGCTCACCGCCTGAAACCTCCCCCGAGTATGGGCTGCGGCTCCACTCCTCCCCTACGTCACCTGGGAACTGGTCTAGGTGGCCGTTGAGTATGAGGTGGGGACTCCCCTCCCCGATCGATGAAACGACGTTTACCACCCCCTCCACTGTCTCGTAGGTCTCGACGGCGACGCCGAGGCTTTCGAGGTAGCTCTGGATGAACGAGGCTAGTTTAGATGTGTCTCCCGGCGGGTTGTCGCTGGGTATCTTCACTAGGCTGGAGCAAAGCTCCACGAGGCCTTTGACGTCTGCCTCCAGATCATCGAGGAGCCGGTCTCCAAAGTTTGACGACATCAAGTATCAAATGTATTGATACTGTAATAAGAAAAAGGGTTCTCAGGGAGGGATTCTACGAGTTGAGCTTCTTCACCAGTTTGGCGATTCTCTCGCCCATCCTGTTGCAGACCTCGACATCGTCGTCGTCTGGGGCTCCCACCGACGCGGCGCCGTAATGGTTCTTGGCTGACGTCCCCTGCACGACCATGCCATGCACCATGAGGGCCTCCAGCAGCGCCATGATCGTTGTCTCGGAGCCGGTGTGGGTTCCCCCCGCGCTGCAGAAGGCGCCCCCTACCAAGCCCTCCAGCTTGCCGTGGAGCTTGACGGACTCGTCGATGAACGCCTTGATCTTCGCCGAGGGTAAACCATAGTAGACGGGCGAGCCCAGGATGAGGCCCTGGACCTGTAGAAGCTCGTCCACGTTTGCCTCATCCACCTTCCTCACGACGGGCTCCAACCCGGCTCTCCTTACGCCCCCGGCGACGGCGTGAGCCATCTTCTCCGTGTTCCCCGTCCGTGAGTCATAGACCACGAGTATCTTCATCTAGTTCACCTATGCAAGCTTCTCGTCGGCGTCCTCCACCGCGTAGACGCCTTTAACCGTTCCATAGTAGATGACGTGCATGTCCTTGGTGGGGTAAACCTCGTCCTCTATGGCCTTCTGGAGCTGCCCCGGCTTCATCTCGTTCCTGTAGACTATCTCGCACTCGATGTGGACCGGACACTCCTCGATGTAGGGCGCCTCCACGTCTACGCCTTTCACCGCCGTCATGCCCAGCTCCTTGAACTTGTTCACGTCGCGGCCTGACTTGGTGCCGCAGAACTCTAGCCACTCCTTCATTCCCTTGCCAGGGAGACAGACCGTGAAGCTATCCGACGCCTCAAGGAGCTTGTGCGTGTGCCTCGACAGCCTCACCGCCACCACGAAGACGTGTCTACTCCATATGGTTCCTAGGAAGCCCCACCCTATGGTCATGGCGTTGGGTTTACCGTCCTTTCCTTCGGAGACTAGGAACAGGCCGCCTCCTCTCATGAGCCGGTTAGCCTCCACTATGTACTTGAACTCGTCAACTTTTTTTATGTCCAAACCAGAACACCATCAAATAAGGAGGCTGTGATCGTTTAATCTTTTCCGGGATGTACGTCGTCAATGCACGGGTAGGTCACATAACCGTAATTCGGGGCGTGTGTGAGACCAAGGCGTCATGGTTCAGGTCGAGAGGCCGTATAAGACTCATGTCAGGCTCAATCTGCTGCAGAAGGTCAGGCTACTGGTCTCAGGGGCCGTTCCCACGTCCCGTAGATCATGGCCCGGATGGAGCGGGAGCCTCCAGTTCTATGCCTTTAAGTGCCCTGTATACGGCCTCGTGGAGAACTACCCGCAGGGACATGAAAAGGTCCTCAGGTACCCCAACTGTGGTAAATAGT
>JAEHCT010000252.1 GCA_020697635.1 Candidatus Bathyarchaeota archaeon | reverse complement strand
CCGCATCAAGGAGGGACAGGGTTGGCATCAAGGGAGAGGTCGTCAGCCCCATCAACCCGCCGCGGCGCTGCAGGTTCTACAGCAGGTGCCTCGAGGCGAAGGAGATATGCGGCAAGCTCGAGCCCGAGCTGGTCGACGTCGGCGGAGGTCACCTCGTGGCGTGCCACGTCAACAAGGAATAGGCTCTATCTTATCCTGCTTCTCATGACCTGGCCCAGGAAGCAGCCCAGCAGGTTGACTGGCGCGGTGAGCATCAGCACGGTGACCATGGGCTGTATAGACCCCGCGACCATGAGCGACATGAGCTGCGACTCCAGCACCCCCAGCGCCGCGGGGGAGGCAATCAACGCCGTGACGAGGATCGTCGACAACACCGTCGACAGCATCCACGACTTGAGGGCCTGCTCCGTCTTCTCGAGCATCGACGAAGCCAGCACGGACATGAGCAGAGCCCCCAGAAACCACAGCGGCTTGACGACGTTGCCCTCGTTCACCAGGACGGTGAACTGCAGGTAGCCGTGGAACACCGCCCACCCGGCGGCCACGGTGGCTATCCTTTTAGCTGAATCCAAGTCACGGCACCGTCCTGATATTGTGGAGATTGTACGCTTATATCCTTTGACGATTCATGTCACTGCGATGAGAAGCAGGGAGGAGAAGCTGAGGATTCTCGGCGTCGCGTTCGCAGCCGCGGTCACCTTGTCGGCGGGGCTCACGCTTCTGGATTACAGCAACTATCTCGGCCTCCTGGACTCGATGAATAAGGTGACGTACACCGTCGACGAGATGACTCACAGCGTCGACGGCGACAAGGTGGACGTCGCCATCACCTTCACGGTGCTGAACCCCACGTCTTATACTCGTCTCAAGTTTTCGTCGCTTCAATGCCAGCTCTACCTGGTCAGTGGGGGCGAGGAGGAGTACCTGGGGGCGACGGGTTACGCCCCGCCCGTCGACGTCCCTTTGAGACCCGACGAGGAGAGAAGGTACACCACGACACTCGAGGTATCGAGATCAAACGTCGCCGGGTCAGCCGACGCCCCGCTGGAGCCGACGCTGGAGTGGAGAGTCAGAAGCGTGGTCTATTTCTCGACGCCCATACGTAGGTACTACCAGACCTACAGCCACAACTCGGTAAGCGCCCTCGTCGAATGACTTAGACGGAGTCGGGGTCGACGAGGATTATACCCTTAGCCGGGAGAACCTCCTTCCTCAGGACCTCGTCCCGCTGCTCTGCGTCTAGGTGACCGTACCCTTCAAGAAACTCCTGCTTCTCGTCTTCGCTCAGCAACGTCATAGGGTGCATCCACGCGTGGAGGTGCCACTCCCTGTCCCTCTCAGCCTTCAGTCGCCTCTCCTCTCCGAGCATGCGGCGTGAGATCATCCTCTGCCTGACGTATAGGATCAGCGCACACGAGTAGAGGAACAGGGAGGAGTACAGCAGGTTCCTGCCGCCGTAGAAGAAGAGTATGTCGCCGATGCTCGCGGCGCCGACGCCCTTACCGGCGGTCATCGCCGAGAAGCTTCCGTCGAAAACCCACCGAACCAGGATCACAGCCTCTACGATGGCGGGCGAAAGCCAGGGTATGACGGACGCGAACCCGATGTAGGCGGGCACGTCCCTGTACGACGCCGACCGTGTGAGGAACGCGTCGTAGAGGAAGAGTAACGCGGCCTCGGCGAGTACGGCGTATGATATCGTCGACATGTTGTGGAAGGGCTCGAGATCGAAGAATATCCCCTCCTGGTTCTCTATGACGAGCGTCTGCGTCACTATCAGGTATGCGACGAAGGTGCCCGAGAAGAGGAGTAGCTTTACCCGGTCTCCCCTGAACCTGACGTAGACCTCGATGATCAGCCATAGACACGTGGGCCAGACCAAGAACATGAGGGGGTGTATCTGGATGATGCTCCCGTGGACGATGAGCATCACGGCTAGCAGCGAGACGAGGGCGAGGTAACGGTGGTTGACTCCCTCGACGAGGTCTTGATACCTCATGGTCCACGGATTAATCGTGGGGATGGTAGTTCAACTTTTCCTCGAGTCTGCGGGGAGCCGGGCGGAGGGCTCTGGATGCAGCGTTGTATTTTACGCGAAATCCTTTTAATGGGTCGCCTGTTTCATGTTGTTTGCGTGGCCGCTGTGGTGTAACGGTAGCATACGGGCCTGTGGAGCCCTCGGACGGGGTTCGACTCCCCGCTGCGGCCCCATCCCGTGCGGAGGTCGCCCAGCATGGTCAAAGGCGTAGGATTGAGGTTCCTATCTCTTAGGAGTTCGTGGGTTCAAATCCCACTCTCCGCACCAAAACTCTCAAGTCGGTAGATAGTCACAATCTCTTGCGTCTGTCCCCGCTAAGCTCTCGTGTCAACACCCCTACGAGGTCGCTGTGCCTCTTCAGGATATCGTGCCACATCTCGCCCTTCTCCGTCTTACGGTAGCCCTCCTCCTTGCTCCCCTCGATCAAGCCGTTCTCCTCGAGGTAGCCTATCATCCGGTCTGTCTGCCACTGGTTCCCCGCCCTCCTGTAGATGTCGTACCTCAGGGTCCTCCCGCGCTGGGCATCGGCCAAATCAAAAATGTCCAGGTACTCTTTCAGCCTCTCCGCTGCTCTGGAGGGCGGAGGGGCTACTCTGGGGCACATACACTAGTCCTCTAGGGTCTTCTCCAGTTCGGATAGTCTCGCGTACCTCTTCTTAAGCTCGTTGTACGAGCG
>JAEHCT010000009.1 GCA_020697635.1 Candidatus Bathyarchaeota archaeon | reverse complement strand
GGTTGAGAGCTGCTACAACTATTACACGGTCAGGCTGGACCTGGATGCGCTGAGGTGCAGCCGGGACCTGTTCGCGGAGGCGTTGAGGGCGGAGAACATCGAATGCAGCGTCTACTATCCCTCGCCGCTGACGCGGCACCCCTTGCTGGGGGACGACTCAACTTGCCCTAACGCCGAGGAGCTTTCTCGGAGCGTCCTGGGCCTGCCCATGCACCCGTTTCTAGGTGAGTGCGAGATAGAGGCCGTGGCTGAGGCTCTGGGCAAGGTGGTCAGCCACTTTCTTCGGTGATCTCCCACATCCGCCTGCGTTCGAGGTACTCGCTGTAGTTATATCGATGTGTCGCTGGGCTGCCGTAGTGGACCTCTCCGGGGGGTACGTCCCGGGTGACGACGGAGCCCATACCGACGACGGCCCGCTTTCCCACGGTGACGCCGGAGAGTAGCGTCGCCCCTGCGCATACTATGGCGCCGTCCTCCACGGTGACGCCCTTGAGCCTCTTGGAGGCGGGGTAGGGGTCGTTGGTGAACACGACGCCTGGCCCGATGAACACGTCGTCGCCTATGACGGTGCCCGGCGGCAGGTAGACCATGCCCTGGATGCGGCAGTTGCGGCCTATCCTTACGTCCGAGTCTATGTGGCAGAGGGAGCCTATGGTTGTCTCGTCTCCTATGCTGGTGTTGTCGCCTATGTAGGTGAGGTGCCATATCTTGACGCCTCTCCCGAGGCTGACGTTATGGCCTATGCTGCTTGTTGACGACATTACCTTCACATCCAGTTGAATTATCGCCGTGGGGGTGTTTATATTCTCCCTGTTTCTTCTTCAAGTGATTCGATGTTTCTCACGCGTGACCAGGAGCGTATGCTGGAGGGGGAGAATGGAGACGCCGTCAGGAAGAGCATGGAGCTACTCGTCGCGCTCGGCGAGGTCTTCGGAGCAGAGAAGCTTGTGCCCATAGAGTCGGCTCATATCAGCGGCGTCAGCTACAAGAACCTGGGCGACGCTGGCACCGAGTGGCTCGAGGAGCAGGCGGAGCTGGGCTCAAGGTGCCGTGTAAGGGCGACGCTGAACCCGGCGGGCATGGACATGGAGAAGTGGGAGGAGATGAACGTGCCTCCCGAGTTCGCCGAGGGCCAGGTACGCGTCATCGAGGCGTTCAAGCGGATGGGCGTCGAGCCCACGTGCACCTGCACTCCGTACCTGATAGGCCACGTGCCCCGCATGGGGGCTCAGGTGGCGTGGGCGGAGAGCAACGCCGTATGCTTCAGCAACAGCGTCATCGGGGCCAGGACCAACAGGGAGTCCGGCCCGACGACGCTGGCGTCCGCGGTCACAGGTCTCACACCCCTGTACGGGTACAGGCTTGACGAGAACCGTGAGCCCGGGAAGATCGTCGAGGTAGGGACGGAGATGAAGACGAGGCTGGACTACAGCGCCCTGGGGTACGTGACCGGAAAGACGCTGGGCAACGCGGTCCCATACTTCAGAGGGCTGGGGAGCCCCGACTTGGAGTCCATGAAGACCCTCGGGGCCGCATGCGCCACCAGCGGCGGTGTCGCACTGTGGCACGGAGAGGGGGTCACACCGGAGGCCGGGTGGGCGGCGGGGCATCTTGACGGCGTCGAGAAGGTGACAGTAGAGTGCAGCGACCTGGAGGAGGCGCGTGAGCGGCTCGTCTGCGACCCTTCGAACCCCACCTACTGCGTTGGCTGTCCCCACTGCAGCCTGAGGGAGATGGCGGAGACGGCTGAGCTTGCGAAGGGCAGGGACCTCGGGGGTAGGCTCTGGGTGTTCACCAGCCGAGGCGTCTACCAGGAGGCTGCGCGGGCCGGCCACGTGGAGACCATAGAGAAGGCCGGCGGAAGGGTCTATAGTGACACCTGCATGGTGGTGGCGCCCCTCCACGAGATGGGTTGGGAGGGCGTAGCCACGAACAGCTTCAAGGGCGGCTACTACAGCGTGGCCCACGGCTTCGAGACCATGATCACCACCTTGGACAAGCTGGTGGAGGGGGCTTCGAGATGATCCTCAGGGGACGCAGGGTGATGGGCGGCGTCGCGGAGGGCGAGGCCCTGGTGAGCGTCGAACCCGTGAGCTTCTACGGCGGCGTGGACCCCGAGACGGGGTGCGTCACGGAGCCCGGGCACTGCTGCTGCGGAGAGAACATAAGCGGCAAGGTCTTCGTGTTCCCGACGGGGAAAGGCAGCACCGTGGGGAGCTACGTGATTTACAGGATGAAGAAGCTGGGCACGGCGCCTGCGGCGATAGTCAACGTGGAGACCGAGGCCATCATCGCCACCGGCTGCGTCATCAGCGACATACCGCTGGTCGACAAGCTTGACGGCGACCCCCTGAAGGCGATAAAGACGGGTATGAGGATCAAGGTCAACGGCGACAACGGGATAGTCGAGACCCTGTAAAGAGCTCTACCGTTAATGACTTAATGGCGTACCGCCAAACATCTCGTGGTGCCCTATTTTGCTTGAGAAGCTTCAGCGGGAGCTTGAGCGGGTCGAGGTCTTCAGGAAGAAGGCCATAGAGTTCAAGGACCAGAGGTTCCCCGAACTGGAGGGGTTCAACCTCATCGAGTGTATGCCTTACCACGTCGTGGACGGTGTCCCCCACTACTACTACATCGTCGAGGAGGTGAGTGAACGCCTGTTCCTCCACCACGCCCGGACGCTGGACGAGTGCGCCCTCGCGGTGATGGCGGTGACAGACATTAGCAAGGTGGACGTCATAGGAGCCCTGGAGGCCATGGCTATACCCGTCTGCACGAGTCTCTGCCTCAAGACTCGGAAGCCCATGGCCGTCATCGGCAAACGTAAGTACATGGACGACGTCTCCGGCTACACGCCCCCGGGCCAGATAGAGATAGTGAAGACGACGGGGTACAGCAAGACCTACCTCTACGCCAACGACATACCGAGGGGCAGCAACGTGCTTCTCGTGGAGCCCATCTCCAGCACCGGCGGAAGCCTCCGCAGGGTCACAGAGGAGTTCACGAAGAGAGGCGTCAACGTCGTCGACATGGTCACCATAATAGGGAAGCCCGACTACGGTTACGAGGAGGAGATAGCCAAGGCGGGCCGGGAAGCCAAGACCCTCCTCAAGGTCCAGATCAAGAACTACGTGGAGCTCGGGGACGGACACGGCTACTCCGATACAGATGTGGAGAAGACCGAGTGGTTCAGAAAGGCGGAGCCCGTGGTAGATGCGCTGAGGAGCTGATACGAGGAAGCCATGACGAGGCTACAGAAGACCTGAAAACATAGCCCTGATACAGAGCCAGGGTATGGGTTCCATGTTCCCAATTGAACCAACATGCGTCGAGTACAGACTATAATGTCATAAAGGCTTTTACGATAATATAGACTGGGTATCGTTATGGGCAACTACAGCCGCAGGCTCACCGGGATCCAGGCGAAGATGGAGGAAAAAGGGCTGGACCTCGTCGTCCTCGGCGCCAGCCCAGACTATCAATACCTCACAGGCGCCCCGGTCGAGTGGAGAAGGGGCAGGGATCTGACGCACCCGGCCGACGCCGTGTTCGTGCCGAAGGAGGGGGAACCGATAATCCTAGCCGGGATGAGCTCGATAAAGAAGGCGAGACAGGGCTGGGTCGACGAAGTGAGGGGCCTCGGCATGTTCGAGAACCCCGCGCCAGCGGTCAAGGAGATCATAAAGGAGCTAGTGGATGAGCCGAAGAAGATGGGCGTCGGCGAGTACACCTGGGGGAGCTTGGTGCTGGTCGTGGCGTCGAGCTGCAAGGGCGCCTCTTTCAGGAGCGCCGAGGGGCTCCTCGACGATGTGCGCATGATCAAGGAGCCCGGGGAGATAGACAGGCTCCGCAAGGCTGCGAAGCTCACGGAGGACGTGATGAGCCGCATCATAGACCAGATCGACGCCGGGGAGACCATGAGGGGCGCCGGCTTGAAGATCGAGACCATGGGCAGGATGATCGGCGCCAGCGACACCAGCTTCCCAGCCACCGCCGGCTTCTGCAAGTCGGGCGGCGAGCCCACCGACGAGGTCTTCAACTACGAGAGGAGTCAGGGCCTGGAGATGGGCACCAGCATAGCCTTCGACGTCGGCTTCGTGCTCGACGGCTACTGCAGCGACTGGGGCCGCAGCTTCTACTACGGCGAGCCCGAGGAGCACGTCGAGAAAGCCTACGCGGCGCTCCAGACAGCCGTGGTGGAGACGGCGGACGACATAGGCAACGAGGTGCACAAAGTGAACGAGATATTCCCCAGCATAGAGTTGATCTGCGACAGGGAGGGCTACGGCGACTATCTACGCGCCAGGCTGCCTGACGGCACGGTGGGGCACCAGATTGGCGTCGAGGTCCACGAGGATCCTTGGCTCAAACCGGAGAACAGCCACGAGCTGGTGGACGACATGATATTCTGCGTGGAGCCCAAGCTCTGGCATAGGGGCGAGTACTACATCCGTGTCGAGGACATGGTGCTGATAAAGAACGGCAAGGCTGAGTTCCTCACCAACTACGATCGTGAGCGTTTCAAGCTTTAATCTCTAATACTCCTCGCTGTATCCTTATATCGGGAGACAACGTTACTTGGGGACCGTGAGCCCGAGATGAGTAGAGGCTGCTTCATAGTAATAGAGGGGATCGACGGGTCAGGCAAGTCCGAGCAGTTCCAGAGGCTCACGAAAAGGCTGAAGAAGAGAGGCTACAAGCTGGTGACAACGCGGGAGCCGACGAAGGTGTACCCCGTGGGCCGCCTCATCGAGAAGGTGCTCAGAGAAGAGGAGCAGGTGTCGGAGGAGGCGCTCGCGCTGCTCTTCGCCGCCGACCGGGCGGACCACACGGAGAGGAAGATCAAGCCAGCACTGGAGGAGGGCGCCGTGGTGGTGTCGGACAGGTACGTGCACAGTTCGCTGGCCTACCAGAGCCGCGGAATGGGCAAGGCGCTGGACCTAGACTGGATCAAGAAGATCAACAGGTATGCGCTGGAGCCCGACGCCGTCATCTTCCTCGACATATCGCCCGAGGTCGGGCAGACTAGGCTGAGCAACGGCCAGGTACGCATCAAGGATCACTCCTACTTTGAGAACATCAGCCAGCAGGAGAGGATCAGGACGGTCTATCTGGAGGTGCTCAACCTCAACGACTCGCCCCTAGGCTCCGAGAAGATCGTCGTCAGTCAGGCCGACGGCTCGAGGGTCTACAGGGTCGACGGGGCGCTTCCTGTCGACGAGGTCGAGAAGGTCGTATGGAGACGGGTGACGGGTCTATTGAAGGCGCTGAAGATAGAGCCGGGCGAGAGAGACTCGAAGGCGGAGTCCCTGACCCGGTTCATCGAGGAGTAGCCAGTCTCACCTATCCGGATCTTTATATCTATCCCGATATTTGGTTGTTGGATCTGGCTTGCAGGTAGAAGCCTATGCTCTCGTGACTGCGTTCAGCTTCGGGCTCACGGCGGTGCTCGTACGTAAGGGGCTGAGCGAGTCCACGGCTGTCACGGCCACCCTAGTCATCAGCGGGGTGCAGGTCATCGTCCTGAGTCTCCTGCTCGTCTTGTCGCCGCCGAGCCTCAGCTGGGCCGCGGTCGGCTACTTCGTCGTCGCCGGGCTGTTGGCTGCGACCTTGGGCCGGACCCTTAACTACACGAGCATCGACAGACTGGGGGTGCCCATAAGCACGTCGCTGAGCGGAACCAACCCGCTGTTCACCATCATCTTCGCGTCCATCCTCATCGGCGAAGCCGTGGAGACGAGCACAGTGGTGGGCACCGTGCTCGTGGTCGCCGGCATCGCGTTGATCAGCGGCTGGGGCGGAGAGAACGGCGTGAAGAAGGGCGACCTCGTTATCCCGCTGGCGGCCGCGAGCCTCTACGCCCTCTCAAGCATAGTGAGGAAGACAGCCTTGACCATGCTGCCGGAGCCTGTGCTAGGCGCAGTCGTGGGGGCGCTCGCGAGCCTCATCACCTACCCGATCGTGCTGAGGCTGATGAACAGGCATGGAGACATCCGGCTCACTAAGGGCGCCCTGCCCTACTTCGCGGCAGCGGGCGTCTCCAACAGCGTCGCGTGGATAAGCATGTTCATAGCCACCCAGAGGGGCTCCGTCTCAACTGTCTCCGCCATAATCGGGGCCAACCCCCTGTTCGGGCTGCTCCTCAGCGCGCTCTTCCTCAGGGACATCGATAGTATCACGCCTAGGATCATGGCGGGTTGCCTCGTCATCGTCGCAGGGGTCATGGTTATAACGCTGCTCTAGGCGCCCAGCTTCTTCGCCCTGTCGAGGGCATCCATGAGCTTCATCAGGGTGTCCGTGAGCTCGCCGATGAGCACCGGGTCGTCGGCCTCATCGAGCCTCGTCTGGATCTCGTCGATCTTCTTCCTCAAAGACTCTTCGAGTCGCTTCTTATGGGCCTCGGCCTGTGGGTCGGCGTCGCCTTTAACGAATTTAACCGGCTTGTTACACATAGGACATATGGTGTCGCCGTTCTTCAGCTGAAACAGGGGTGTCCCGCACTCCGGGCATGCGTCACTCAACATGCGTGCTCCCTGCCGCAGGAGCTCACCCATCTTCTTCATGCTGCCCTCAGACAAGCCGGCACCAACAACGCATAGACTCACCCGCTTAAGAATCATTCAGGTCGGGTTGGGTGAAGGAGCCGTCCTCTCCGGGATCGAAGCGCTCCGCCTTCACGACGGATTCCACGTTGATGGGTCCATAGACGTGTGGGTACAGCTCACCGTTGCCTCCGTCTTCCTCGACCACACGTGAGTCCAGTCTGTCTGGGTCGACGTGAAGGAGAACCAAGCCGCGCTGCCCCCTGTAAACCGAGTTCGCCACCTCGACGACCTGATGCGAGTAGGAGCAGTGTATGTATCCCTGTTCTTGCAGGGAACCCGTCTGGTATAACCCGTCCTCTTGGGCTCTCAACCACTCGTCGCCGTGGGCTATGTGAAGCAACATGAGAAAACCTCGGCGGGGCGCGTTAATAAGTACCGTTCCACGGATGACCCCCTAGAGGGTTATGGGACGAGCAGGGTAGAAAATGTAACTGTATGCCCCTTATGGATGGGTTCAACGGGGTGACCGGCCTCATAGGCGGGGCCTCCCTGGGAGGCATCGTGGGCAACATTCTTGGCGACCTCGGCCTGAGCACAGTGGCTTTGCATCAAAGCGTTTCGTAAAGCAGAGCGCCTAACAGGAGCCTTGTTTTTAAGGGGAGCACCCCAAGATGAGTGTGTATTGATCCAGCTAGAGGGAAGAAACCCGGTGCAGGAGGCGCTCAAGGCGGGAACTGTGACCCTGATCCGGGTGGAGAAGGGAAAGGAGCGGGACCCCAAGATACAGGTCATCCTCGGCGCCGCCGCGGGAAAGAAGGTCCCCGTCGAGTTCGTCACAAGGCAGAGGATGGGCAAGATCAGCGAGACGGGGCGCCACCAGGGAATCATGGCGGTAGTCGAGCCAAACCCAGACTGGGGCCTGGAGAAGGTGCTGGAGGAGACGGGTAGGGAGGCGTGCATACTCCTGCTGGACCAGGTTCAGGACCCCCACAACCTGGGAGCCATCATCCGGACCTCTGACGCCGCCGGGGTAGACGGCGTGGTGATACCCAAGAAGGGGAGCGCTGACCTGGGGGCGACGGCCCACAGAGTCTCCATGGGGGGCAGCCTCCACGTGCCTGTCTGGAGGCGGAGCCTCTACACGGCTATAAAGACCTTGAAGGACGACGGGGTAAGGGTCGTGGGGGTGGACGCCTCCGGTGACGCGCCGTACTGGGCCGTCGACCTGACTGGGGCCGTCGCTTTCGTCATAGGCGGCGAGGACAGAGGCATAAACCCCACCCTCTTGGATAAGTGCGACACCCTCATCAGGATACCCATGATGGGCAAGATCCCCTCACTCAACGTGAGCGTAGCCACCGGGGTGGTGCTCTACGAGAGGATGAGGCAACAGGAAACTGGATAAGAAAAGGTGGTTCAGCGTCTCCTCATCGCGTTACTTACGACGAGGACGCCGATGGCGATTATGAAGAGAGGCCAAAGAGTGTCCCATCCGGCCCACCAGAACATGTCCTCCAGAAGCGTCGAGAGGCCTATTAGTATTAGGAACGCGCCTATGAGCAGGGGCCAGGTCATCCTGTCTCTGCCGCCGAAGCAGTCTTCGTCGAAGTCCCAGTCCCGCTTCCTCGACCTGTACGCCGGTGGATGAAGGCTGGCTCCACAGTTATTGCATACGTCTGCGTCCTCTTCATTCTCGGTTCCGCACTTCGTGCAGTACACCAAAACCGTCACCTAGAAGGCTGATCGTCATCCCCTTATAGAAACGTTACTCACAGAAAGCTACCTGAAGCCGTCTGGGCAGGGCTCGGGGCAGCGGCTGCACACCCTGAGGTGCTCCTCCTGGGATACCCTGATGCGCGCCGCCACCCAGAAAACAACCGACGCCAGCAGATAAGCCTCAACGTAGAAGCTCGCATCTAGCGTTCTAAGGGATGCCATCAACATGAAAGCGCCGAAAACGAACACGACGTTTAGGGACAGGTGTAACATCGGGCTGCCCATGTCGATGAAATGCTGGACGACCCCTAGGGCGACCAGCAGGGCTCCGGTGTAGAAGACGATCGAGGGATCCCCGACCCATAACCCGCCGAAGAAGCACAGGAATCCACCAAGGATGGACAAGACTGCACCCAGAGCGAGGCCCGTGCACCCGGCGCACAGCGCCCTACCGTACGCCCTCAACACGTGTCCGCTGAACTCCGGGCAGTCCGGGTGGTGGCCGACGACGCCCGGTTTCTGCCTCGCCCCATGTCCGACGCCCCTCAGCCTCCCTGGGGCGACGGCTGCCACGAGCCCCGCCGCGCAGATGAGGATGAAGAGGCCGCCGGTCACCATCGTCTGGGCTCCGAAGGTGACCCTTGGGACGCTTGGGCTGAACGCCAGCAACCCAAGGAACACTAGGAGAATCAGCCCGAGAGAGACGTACAGTAGCTGCGTCCTCCGCCCAGATAGGCCGTGCTTGACGAAGCCACGGTACAGCCTCCCCGGGTCCGGGACGAGGAAGGGCGTCTTCTCCCTGTATAGACTGTACTCGTCGCCGAACCTCTTCTCCAAGGCCGGCTCCTCCCTCAGCTTGACGATCGCCACGTTCAACAGCAGGCCGAAGGGCGGCGGGATGTACTGTCCCATGATGAACCAGAAATCCTTGGGCGGCTCGACGAGAAGTACTTTCACGACGGCTCACGATCGCATAGATAAGTTGATAGGTTAACTACCTATCGCGTGCCTTTAAAAACAGTGGATGCCTGATTAGCGGAGCGATGGGGCTACCAATTTTATAGTACTAAAAAGATTTCTACCAAGAGCGATTCTATATCATAATGAAGGTAGCACTGATCGGTTTCGGCAACGTGGGCCAGAGCTTCACCAGGGTCATCCACGAGAAGAGGGAGATGCTCAGGGATCGCTATGATCTGGAGATAGAACTGGTCGCCGTCAGCGACATCGTGAAAGGCAGCGTCCTCGACGATGACGGCCTGGACGTGTGTGGCCTGCTCGATCTTGTCGATGAGACGGGAACCGTCGAAGGCTATCGAGGTGGCGTGAAGGGTCTAGACGGTGTGGACACCGTCCGTAGAACCACGGCCGAAGTCGTCGTCGAGGCGACGTGGACCAACCTTGAGACGGGGGAGCCTGGGCTGACTCACGTCAGGGAGGCTTTGGGGTCGGGAAAACACGTGGTCGCCAGCAACAAGGGGCCCATCGCCCTCGCCTACAGGGAGCTCACTGAGCTCGCCAGCCGGAAAGAGGTGCAGCTTCGATACGAGTGCACGGTCATGAGCGGCACACCCGTCTTACGCACAGGGGTCGAGGGCCTCGCGGGACACAGGATAGACTCAGTCGCAGGGATTCTTAACGGCACGACAAACTACATGCTGACGAGGATGGAGCAGGGAGCATCCTACGACGAGGCTCTGAGGGAGGCGCAGTCGAAGGGATACGCCGAGGCTGACCCCACGGCCGACGTCGAGGGGTGGGACGCCGCCGGAAAGATAGTGATACTAGCGAACGCCCTCATGGACGCGGACCTGAAGCCAGCGGATGTCGAGAGGCGTGGAATAACGGGCATATCCCTGGGAGAGATCCGGGAGGCGACGGAGGTGGGAGACAGGATCAAGCTCATAGCTCGCGCTGAGAGGGTGGGCGGAGAGGTGAAGACGTCCGTCCTCCCGACACGCATGGCCTTGGAGGACCCTCTCTGGGGGGTAACGGGCACGATGAATGCCGTTACATACATGACAGACGGATTGGGGGCAGTCACGGTCGTCGGCAGGGGGGCTGGGGGGCCGGAGACGGGGCATGGCTTACTCAGCGATCTGCTGGCAATCCATGAGGCCACAGCTTAGCACGCACAAAACATAGTGCGATCGAGGAGGACCCGTGCAGGCGGCACAAGAACATACTAGCATTCTTCGGCGTTACCAGGTGGTGTGGATCGGCCGTTCCACAGAGCAACCCCGCCTCGTGGGCTGAATCATGATCGTTGACGAAAGCGGACGCAGATGAAGCCGAGAACACGGGAAAACTTTCATTAAGAGATGAAACGAAGTCGATACCATGCCAGAAAACGAGACCATGCCGCGCTGGGTCTACAAGGGAAGGAGGCCTACGACAGACAGGGAGTACTTCGAGAACATGACCCGTTGCGTCTTCCAGGGCGGCCTCAACTGGAGGATGGTCGCCAACAAGTGGCCCAACTTCAGGGAGGCGTTCGCCGGGTTCGAGATAGACAAGGTGGCCGCGTATGGGCTGGACGATGTGACCAGGCTGCGTGGAGACGAGGGCATCATCAGGAACAGGCAGAAGATAGAGGCGACGATACGCAACGCCGAGGAGTTCAAGCGTATTGCGGAGGAGCATGGCAGCTTCCAGAGGTGGCTGGACAGCCTGGACAAGGGCAGCAACTACGACTACGTGGTGAAGAGGCTTAAGAGCAGGTTCAAACGGGTGGGCACAGGCACAGCCCACATATTCCTTTGGAGCGTGGGGGAGCCCATAGAGTACGACGAGAGCGTCCACAGAAGGCGGCCCCGGGAGATCGTCTAACCTTTTTTCTCTAACACCGTTCTATCACAGTGTTACAGCCCAGTTTTTCTGATCACGGAAACCTATCCATCCTATAGTGCTGGCTTAGATACCGTCTCTCCGCAAACGCCTTCTATGCTGGCCGAGTTGGATTCCCTTAGCCGGAAGCGGGGAGAAGCACTGCTATAGAAGGGGAAGGAGTGACGCCCCGCTTCCGCGCACCAATCTTTCTAGGATGTCTTGAGGAGGAGGTAGTCCTCGACTGTCGCCTCCCCCAGGTTCTCGGGGTCGACGTACGCTATCCTTCCCAGGTTCTCCCTGGCGACCCTCTGGGCCATCTGCCTGAGCTGGGGGTCGTCGTCCAGCATGACCACGTTGAGCACCAGCCCGTACATCCTGTAGAGCCGAGCCTCCTCTATGACGGCCTCCATGGCTCTGTGGAACCCCACGAACTCGCCGTCCAGGTAGTTGGGCGCCGAGTCCGTGATGAGGTGGCACTGCTTGTTCCCGGGCTCGTGTACGACCCTTACCCGGAACGCCCTGAGCGCAGCCCTGATGTCCGTGAACTTCATGGGCACCGTGAACGTCGGCAGCATCCACGGCTTCACCTCCCTGACCTCCTCGCTGAAGGCGAAGACCCTGAGCCTGTCCTCGGGATACCTGAGACGCATGAGCTCGGAGAGGGCGAGCGCCGTCTCCACGGCGGCCTCCAGCTTGCCCCTCTTCCTCATGGATGCGCTCTGGTCGACCAGCACGCCGAGGTGGAGCTCCGTGCTGTGCATGGGCTCGTGGACCATGAAGTCCTCGGCAGCGAACTCCCTGACGCTTACGCCGCGCTCCAACGTAGAGAGGAGGGTGCGCTCTATGCTTATCCTGTGGTACGGGTCGCCTGGCTCGTAGGGGCGTATCGTCGAGCCCGTCCAGGCCCCCTGCCCCACGTCCTCTATCTTGTGGGGGCCCAGGTCCTTCCTCTCTAGGCTGAGGAGTATTCTGTTGAGGAGGCTCTGGCCCATCACCCTGGCCCCCTTGGAGGTCAGCGTGAGGCCGCCCCGACTCTTCTTGATGAGGCCCTGCTCCTCCAGGTCCCTGACGGTCTCTTCGTAGTCATCGCTGGAGACCATCTGGGGCTCCCTGCCGAGCCTCCTGATCTCTTCCTCGAGCCCCTGCATCTCGGCCGTGTGCCCCGCCTCGCCCAGAGCCTGAGGCTCCTGGGGGCCGGGAACGCTCTTCACGGCCTCCGCCTTCAGCCTCTCCTGCTTCTCGGTGAGCTCGTCCAGCCGACGCTGGGCCTCCCTGAACCTGTCCTCGGCATGGCTCCGCGCCCTCTCCATGAACTCGCTGTCGTGGTCGAGCCCCAGCCCCATCTGCATCCTGGCGGCGTCCCTGAGCAGCCAGAGCAGGCTGTCGTCGAAGTCGCTGCAGGGGTTGCTCTTGGGGGTGGTCATGTCACTTCAGCTTCTGGGGCACGTAGAGGCTCTGGTTGTGGAATTCTCTGATCACTTCCTCAGCGAGGAGGGCGTTAGCCAGAAGCTCCAACGCCGAGAACCAGTACTCTTGCCGTGTCTCGGGGGCTGCCGCCTCCGGAGTCTCCCTCAGGACGTCCTCGAGACCGTTCACCAGCGTGGGCCTCTCCCACGGCTTGACGCTGCACATGTAGTCCGCTGCCTCGCGGACCAGCGGGAAGCCCTCCAGCGTGTCGGGGAGGGCCCCGTCGTAGAGGAGGCTGTCTATCTCGACGGCAAGTTCAGCGAGGTCGACGTCCTCCGAGACCACCGCTAGTATGGGCTTGGCGACGTCGCGGACGGCGTACCAGATGACATCCTCCACCACCTCGTCGTTCCGGGTCATGAAGGCGCTGGGGCTGTCGTCGAAGCCTATGAGGTCGGCGCGTAGCCTGATCCTGCCCCTGAGCCCCAGCTTCAGGCCCACGGATGCGTCCATGAGGCTGCTCACCCGACCGTCACGGAGCTCGGTGCTGCTGTAGACGTGGTCCAAGCTCTTGATGCTTCCTCTTATGCTGCTGCCCCTCTCGATGTTGGGGCAGTCACGGGTGTATCGCACCGTCTTGCCTACAATGTCCACGATCCACCAAGGTACAGCCGCCTGCCTCCTGAGGTCCTTTGGTTTCAGTTGGATGGGATCGGCCTCCGTATCCTTTTCGCCCTCGTTGAAGAAGGCGTCCATGACCCGGAACCCCTCTTTGAACATGATCTCACGCTCGATGCCCTCGCTGGGCAGCCCCATGGGGATGAGCTCCAGCCGGTCGAGAAGCGGCTCCGGCACCCGGTTCACGTGGCTGAACCCGCTGGGGTTCCCCGTGGCCACGAAGAAGATGTCGATGGGACGCACCCAGTTGTACTCCTCCAGCACTATCCTGTGCTCCTGGAGCATGGGGTGGAACAGCACCTGCACCTTTGTGGGGATAGCTGGCAGCTCGTCCACGCAGACCACACCCCTGTTGCCGCGGAGGACGCCGGTTCCTATGAAGGCCCGGGGATCGGTGGGGCTGTCCCCCTGGACTATGGCCTGGAGGTCCTTGACGCCGAGTATCTTTGCCTCGTTGGTGTACTCGTTGCCTTGGATGCGGCTGTACCTCTGCCTTCCGGCTATGAACTCGATCTCTGGGTCTTCCTCGCCTCGGCAGGCCGGGCACTTCCACTCCTCGGGCCACTTGGGGTCGCAGTTGTAGGGGCAACCCTTGATCTTGGGGACAGGGGGCAGCAGCTTGGCGATGCTCTCGGCCAGCCGGGTCTTGCCGGTGCCCTCCCTGCTCACCAGGTAGGGGTAGCTGTTGCTGAGGACTGCGCGTATAACGTCGGCCTTGGTCTCCTCCCGTCCCTCGATGTCCGGTAGTGGGTCCTCACCCATCCGGATCTTCCTGAGCATCATGTACCGCAGCTCGTAGGCCACGGGCACTGGCTTGTAGGAGTCGAGATCGAAGACCAACGCTTGCCCCCTGATTCGAGTCTGAATGTCTAAACCTTGGATTTAAAATGTTGTTAAAGGGAGGGCTACTGTGGCTTGGTGAAGATACGTCTGGCCTCGCGTATGAACTTACTGATGGGCAGCCCCTGCGGGCACTGCTCCTCGCAGACGCCGCAGGCGACACACTGGTCGGCGTGGGCCTCTGGCCCTATCTTCTCCCAGTATTTCTCCTTGACCTCGTCGCTTTGGCCGCTCATGTAGTACTCGTTGTACATGCCCAGTATCTCCGGGATCTCCACGCCCTGGGGGCAGGGCATGCAGTACCTGCACGCTGTGCATCCCACGAAGCCCAGCCTGTTGTAGGCGTTCTTCGCCTCGTCTATGAGCTTCAGCTCATCGGCTGTCAGGGACCCGACTCCGCTACGGCCGGCGTACACCACGTTTTCCTCGACGTGCCTCATCTCGCTCATGCCGCTGAGGACGACACTCACCTCGGGGAGGTTCCACACCCACTGGAGGGCCCACTCCGCGGGCGTCCTCTTGGTATCGGCTTTGTCCCACACAGCCTGAACGTCCCCGGGCGGCGTTACGGCGAGCTTGCCGCCCTTGATGGGCTCCATTATGACGACGGCGAGCCCCTTCTCGGCGGCGTACCGTAGCCCCTCGAGGCCTGCCTGGTATTCGGTGTCCATGTAGTTGAGCTGGATCTGGCAGAACTCCCAGCCGGAGTAGTCGATTATCTCCTTGAAGGTGGCGAGGTCGTCGTGGAAGCTGAAACCGATGTGGCCTATCCTGCCGTCGGCTATCGTCTCCTCCGCCCACTCAGTGATCCCCAGCCCCTTGATGTTGGGCCACCTGCTCTTGTTCAGGCCGTGGAGGAGGTAGAAGTCTATGCGGTCCGTGTCCAGCTTCCCCAGCTGCTCGTCGAGGTACTTGTCGAAGTCGCCGTACTCTTGGATGAGCCAGGTAGGCATCTTCGTGGCGAGCTTCACCTTCTCCCTGTATCCGTCCTTGAGCGCCTTCCCTACGAGCCTCTCGCTGTTCCCTCCGTGGTAGCCGTAGGCGGAGTCCACGTAGTTTACGCCGTGGTCTATAGCGTACCTGATCATCTCGATGGCGGGGGGCTCATCGATGTTACTCGTGTCGCCCCCGATGATGGGGAGCCTCATGGCGCCGAAACCTAGGGCGGAGGGCTTCCAGTCGAGTTTACCGAATTTACGATGCTTCACGTTATCACCTAAAACGATGTGAGGAGATCGAAGCCATCGCTTATAGGAGTTACTGGGAGTGTTCTCCGTTGGGCGTTAATCTGGGCTATGGTAATGAACTGGGGATATGTTTTATATCTTCAGAGCCAACACACATACCAGCGTTGTCAACCAAACACGGTTTACTGCTGCTTTTGGCGGTGGCTTCGGTGTCGTTAACGGTGTCCCTGGTTTC
>JAEHCT010000251.1 GCA_020697635.1 Candidatus Bathyarchaeota archaeon | reverse complement strand
CACATACTATAGTTACATTGAGAAGTTCAATATCCTTGTCACATGGAATAAGCGTTTTTCGGGGCTGATCCTGTGGTGGTCGGATCTGTTTTTCGTCACTCTATTCTCCTTAGATGAACGTCCTTTCGCGTCAGGAAGGTATGGGCTTACCACTGTGTTCGGTATCGAAGGGACCCCGGTAAAGAAGAGTTGATAGCAGACTTCTCGAGTTAAAATAGGATGCTGAGGCAGGTCAGCGCCCCGTCGCATTTCTGTATCTCCGAGACGTCGAGGCTCGTGACTTCGAAGCCGGCCTCCTTGACCATCTGCTGGGCGGTGTCGTAGCCCTCCGCCATGAGCACCGTGTCGCCGACGGCCAGCGTATCCGCCGCGTACTCGTCCTCGGCCGGCGGCACCAGCATCCGGTAGCCCTCCAGCGCTGGGTGGCGGCAGTACCTCTCCGTCGCCATCATGACGCCCTTGCCCAGGTAGGTGACGTAGCTCTTCAGGTGCATTATGCCGGGGTCGAAGATGGTGGAGACCGGCACCCCCAGCCACTCCTGCATCTGGGCGACGCCCTCGGGGTTGGTCCTGTCGGTGACGCCGCAGATCAGCTTCCCCTCCACGTGAACCACGTCGCCGCCCTCGATGGTCGCCGGCTCCTCCGCCCACTTCACTGGCATGAGCTCCTCCAGCGCAGCGGCGACGCCGGGCTGCTCGCCTCTCCTGCTGGGCTTCGCCATCCTGCATATCAGCGCCCTGCCGTTCTCGACGACGGCGTTGTCCTCGACGAAGCACGAGTCGGGGAAGTCGTCGTCCTTGGGCACCCTGATGACCTCCAGCCCAAGCTCCTCTAGGGTTCCACAGTAGACGGCGTGCTGCTCCCTGGCCTTCTCCAGGCTGACGGTGTGGTGCAGTGGGTGGGTGCTGAGGCACCCGGCGTAGCTGTAGCCGGGCTCCCTGACGATCGCGTGTCTAGGCTCCATGGGGAAGGGTCTTCCCGCCATGCTTTTAACGGTTAGCTCAGTTACCCTTAATTCCATCCGAGACGCTGTTTAATGATTCAAGTTGACCGAGGAACTGTTCAAGGTGCTCAGAGGCTTCATGGCGGCCCCCGCCGTCACGGGCTTCGAGGAGCAGAGAAGGAAACTCATCGTGGAGGAGTTCAGCAGGCACTGCGACGTCGTCGAGGTGGACATAATGGGGAACGTCATAGGCACCATAGGCGACGCGGAGAGGTCTGTCATGCTGGCGGGCCACTACGACCAACTGGGCTTCATGATCAAGTACGTGGACGACGACGGCTTCGCGGCGTTCACCAACGTGGGCGGCTGGGACAAGCGCGTCGCATACGGGACCCGCGTCAAGGTGTGGGTCGGAGACGGCCCGGAGGACTACCTCGTTGGAGCCGTCGCCGTGAAGGCGGCCCACCTCACGGACGAGAAGGAGCGGGACAAGAGCCCAGAGCTCAAGGACATGCTCATCGACTTCGGCACCAAGAGCCGGGAGGAGGCCGAGAAGATGGGCGTCAAGCCCGGTGTCGTGTGCACCCCCTACCTCGACGTAACCTACCTAGGCAAGGAGAGCAGCGACTTCGTCGTAGGGCCCGCCTTCGACGACGTCTGCTGCGTAGCCGGCCTAGTCGAGACCATGAAGATGCTGAAAAAAGATCCGCCCAAGAACCTGAAAGTCCACTTCGTGGCCACCGTGCAGGAGGAGGTGGGTCTAAGGGGAGCCACCATCGCGGCGTACAACCTCCACCCGTGGGCGGCCATAGCGACGGATGTGACTCACGCCGTCGCCCCAGGAGTCAAGGCCAGCAGGGTGGGAGGAATAGAGCTTGGGAAGGGCCCCGTGGTGGCGCTTGGAGCTAACTTCACCCGCGCTCTGTGGGAGACGATGGAGGGGGAGGCCGAGAAGGCCGGGATACCCTGCCAGAGGCAGGGGGTCCCCTCGAGGAGCGGAACGGACGCGTGGGCCATACAGGTCGAGCGCGGCGGCACCATCTGCGGCCTCATCAGCATGCCCAACAGGTCCATGCACAGTCCCAACGAGGTCATAAGCCTCACAGACCTGAAGAACCTGGGAAAGCTGATGGCTGTAACGGTCAAGGCCCTGGACGTATGCGATCTACAGCACACCGTCGAGGTCTTCCGTAGGTAACCCTTTTCTTACCCCATGAGCTGCCTGAGCCGCCAGAAGTAGCCTATGAAGAACAGCGCGGTGTAGAACCCAAAGCCGGCTAGGAAGCCTCCCATGAAGTACTTGTGATGCAGCTCCAGCTTCATGGTTTCAGGCAGCAGCAAACACGTATAGAGGCTTTATGGGGCGCTGATCAGGAACTAGCAGGCGTCCTTGACAGATATACTAGGCCTTCACAAGAAGCCGCCCTGTTCCCCCCGTAGAACGTAAGGTTGCAAGGAGGGCACTTTAGGGGATTCTCATAGCTCCAATCAGCAGTGGTAGCCTAAACCCATTATATCGACCTGAAACTCAGAATCCATTTAAAGCTTCACCAAGGAATCATTCAAATTGGGGACCTATTCCAGAAGGTGTAAACCACCAGTGATAATATATGAGCATGCTTCCGAGTCGAGTTTATCTTATACTGCGGCATTATGTGGATAAGGCTGGCCCCCCGTTTTGAAGTCGTCTAAAATACTGGGCATAGGCATCACGATTATACAGCTCGTAAGCGTAATTGGGTTCATAGCCGGGTTCCACACAATATTAGAGGTATACA
>JAEHCT010000250.1 GCA_020697635.1 Candidatus Bathyarchaeota archaeon | reverse complement strand
CGGTAGAATCGGGGTAACCGTTAGACCACCGATTTTTTCAGGTTTCATTGAGATCAATTATACCGTCGGGAAAGGACTCGTCTCCAAAAAAAATGAGGAATATACTGCTCCTTTTATTATACGTACCAGCTGTCGTCGATGTCAAGCTTCATGAACTCTGGCTTCGCCTTCTCCAGCTGCTGCGGGGTCACCGGTGTGCACGGGGCTCTCACGTCGAACTCTACGTCGAGACCTCTCAGCTTCCATATTGCCTTGTATCTGCCCCAGAAGCTGGCTCCCACGAAGTAGGTGCCTATGATATTGAACATCTTAATTATCTTCTCGTGGTAGTAGATGGCCTTCTCGTGGTCGCCCTTCTCGTGGCTCTCTTTGACGCCCTTCATGAGGTGCGGGAATGCCTGAAACTCTGCGATGAGGGCGCCATGGGCGCCGTGGGTCAGGAAGCTGAGGTACGCCGCAGGGCTGCCCGTGAAAAGCGTTATCTGGTCCTTGTTTCTCCTGATTATCTCTGCGAACCTTACGTGGTTGAAGTCGTCCTCCTTGTAGGAGACTATGTTGTCGTACTCCTTGCCCAGCCTCTCGATTACCGAGGGGGACATGGATTTGCCGAGGCCGGGGTTGTTGTACATTATGATGGGTATGTCTACCTTTGAGGCGACCGCGGCGAAGTGGTTGTACGTCTCGTCGTCGTTGGCTTGCATGAGTATAGGGTGGCTGAGCAAGACGCCGTCGCACCCGACGTCCAGCGCCTCCTGCGTGAACTGGATGGCCTCCTTCGTGCTGACGGCGCCTGTCCCGGCTGTGACAGGTAGCTTACCGTTAGCCACGTCCAGCGTGATCCCCCATATCTTCTTCCTCTCCTCGTGGAGCAGGTATGGGAACTCGCCGGTGGCCCCCGTGGGCACGAGGCCGTCGGCGCCGTCCCTCACGATGACCTCAACCACCCTGCGAAGACCCTCCTCGTCCACCTCATCCCTCCTGAATGGTGTCACAGGGAGACAAAATATGCCTGAGAAACCTTGTTTCTTCATAATGATCAAGAAGACGTTGGGTCGGTGCCCGGATAACTTTTTCGTGGAGCCAAGGGATCTACTCGAAGGGGAAGCGGTGCTTGATTAGCCCAAGCTCGTCCCTCATCTGGATCAGCTCCAACTGAACGCTGGTGTTGATAGGCACCCCTTTCACCTTACGCTCCAGAGACGTCAGGTACTCTTTCTCACCCGCCGTGTAGATGCAGTCTGCCCCTGGAGCCTTCCTGGCGGCCCTCAGCGAGCGAAGGATGTCCCCCGTTGTGTGCTTGAAGTCATCGAGCTCGGTGAACGCTGACACGTCTATAGCGATGAAGAAGTGGCCCAGATTCACGCCGTTTATCGCCTTAAGAAAGTACCCCGACTGCAGAGATGCGGACAGTATCTCAACCACGGTTGCGTAGCCGTATCCTTTGTAGCCGGCGGTCTCCTCGCCCATGCCTCCCAGGGGGAGCAGCGCCGCCTCCCCCGAGAGGAGGTCCTTCAACACCTCGTCCGGGTTCGTGCCGGTGGAGCCGTCGCTTCTGATCACGAGCCCCGGCGGCAGCTCCTCTCCTTTCCTGGCGAAGAGCTCGACCTTGCCCCTCTGGATTATCGAGGTTGCACAGTCTAGGCTGAATGGGAACTCCTCGTCGGAGGGGAACGCGAACGTCAGAGGGTTGGTGCCGAGCATCGGCTCGACGCTGAAGGTGGGCGCTATCGAGGGCCTGGCGTTAGTCCCCGCGATCCCTATGAGCCCCCGCTTCGCCGCCATCTCGGCGTAGTGGCCGGCTATACCGAAGTGGGTGGAGTTCCTGACTGCGACCATGCCCATCCCGAGCTCTTTGGCCTTCTCGATGCAAAGGTCCATCGACTTTTTGGCTATCACCATCCCCATGCCGTTGTTTCCGTCCAAGACGGCTGTGGTCGGACCCTCTCTGACCACGTCGAGCCGGGTCACGGGGGACTGGAGCCCGGCCTTCACCCTGTCATAGTAGACGGGTTTGAGCCTGTTGACTCCGTGGGTGTCCAAGCCTTTAAGGTCGGCTTCCAGCAGGACGTCGGCGCATACATCGGCGTCCTCGTCTGGCAAGCCCATCCCTCTGAATACATCATTCACGAATGGTCTGAGCAGCGAAAAAGAGACCCGTTTGACTCCTTTATTCATCGTTTCATTCACCTATCCTTATCCAGTCATGTTCATCCTAGGAAAGAGCTTTAGTCACGGCGGCTCTCCAGCCTGCGTAGAGCGACGCTCTCCTCTCATCACTCATCTCCGGCTTGAACTTCTTTACCTCTGTCCGCAGCTTTTTCAAGTCTTCGATGCTGCCCCAGAGGTCTACTGCGAGCCCAGCCAAGTAGGCGGCTCCCTTGGCCGTTGCCTCGATCTCCCGGGGTCTGGTAACGGTGGCGCCTAGGATGTCAGCCTGGAACTGCATGAGGAAGTCGTTTAGGGTAGCCCCTCCATCAACACTGAGTTCATCCATCTCTAGCCCGCTGTCGATCCTCATGGCTTCGACGACGTCTCTAGTCATGTATGCGATGGCCTCCAGGGCGGCTCGGGCGATGTGCGCTCTGCCTGTGCCTCTGGTGATCCCCGTGATTATTCCCCGGGCGTACTGGTCCCAGTACGGCGCCCCCAGCCCGGTGAGGGCCGGAACAAAGTAGACGCCTTCGTTACCGTCGAGGGCCCTCGCTAGTGTCTCGGACTCCTTGGAGT
>JAEHCT010000249.1 GCA_020697635.1 Candidatus Bathyarchaeota archaeon | reverse complement strand
TCTTGGGAGAAGCCGTAGAGAAGGCCGAGAAGCAAGGAGTCCCCGTGGCCGTGAACTACCTGGGTGGAGCAGACGTCCAGAAGGTCGAGGTTGACGCTCTCCAAAGAAACGGCATCCCGGTCTATCCGACCCCGGAGAGGGCTATAACGGCCCTGGGATACCTGAACAGGTATCGTTTGAATAGGAATGATCTAGGAGGCAAGTAGAATGTCAGTTTATGAAGACGAGCTAGGCAAGAGAGTGCTCATGCTGGGCAACGAAGCGATAGCCAGGGGGGCCGTCGAGGCAGGCATCCAGCTCGGAGCCGCCTACCCGGGCACCCCTTCATCGGAGATAATGCCGTACATCGCGGACGCGGCGAAGGAGCTGGGCTTCCACGCCGAGTGGTCCACCAACGAGGCGGTGGCCTTCGAGGTCGCGGCGGGCGCCGCGATGGTCGGCGGGAGATCGTTGTTCGCGTGCAAGGGCGCCGGGCTCAACGTGGTGATGGACATGCTCATGACGCTGCCCTACACCGGCGTCCGCGGAGGCTTCGTCATAGTAGTCGCGGACGACCCCGGGGCGTGGTACAGCTCCAACGAGCAGGACTCGCGGTTCGCCGGGCTCTGGGCGGAGCTGCCCGTACTAGAGCCGTGGGACCAGCAATCCGCCAAAGACATGACCCGGGACGCGTTCGCTCTCTCGGAGATGCTGGAGCTGCCGGTCATGGTGAGGAGTTGCACCAGGCTGAGCCACGCCTCGGGAGACGTCTGCCTTGGTGAGATTCAGAAGAAAAGTAACGAGATAGTCTTCGATAAGCACTGGAAGATCCCGTACAGGTGGAACGTGTACGGCCCCCCGGGCCCCATCGAGAAGCATCGCTGGCAGAAGGAGCAGATGAAAAAGGCGCGGGACTTCGTAGAGAACACCAGTTTCAACAAGCATCACGAGGCAGAGAACGACTCCAGAGTCGGCGTGGTTACGTCAGGCATGGCGTCAAACTATGTCCAGGAAGCGTTGAACAGGCTAGGGAAGCGCGACGGCGTACACCTGCTGATACTTGGGGTACCCTACCCCCTCCCCGAGAAGATGATTGAGAGTTTCCTCGATAAGGTTGACACCGTTCTCTGCATCGAGGAGGGTGAAGCCCTAATCGAACGGCAACTGCACCAACACGTCAACCGCTTGGGAAAAAGCGTCAAGGTGCTTGGCCGTCTCTCTAACGGCGTCATGCCCGTCGTTGACGAACTAGACCCGGATAAAGTGGCGTCGGTGCTGGCTAGGTTCCTCGATGTTGAACCGCCTCTGTCTGGGGAAGACTCCGTGAGAAAGGAGCTGTCAGAGATGGTGTGTGCGCGCAGCTCATCCTGGTGCGCCGGCTGCCCCCACATAGGCAGCTTCTGGGCACTCAAGAAGGCTCTACCAGCGGACAAGGTGAACATCATTAACACGGGTATAGGGTGCTACGAGATGAGCGGTTACGGGATCGCTGCGGCGCCCATCGACGCGAAGGACACCGACGAGTCGACTAGGTGGAGGGCTGTGACCCCCTACGAGATGACGGACACGCTGTACGTCATGGGGAGCGAGACAGGGCTCAGCCAAGGACAGTATCATGTGGGCTACAGGGACGGTAAGATCGTCAGCGTGCTCGGTGACTCCTCGTTCTTCCACACTAACCTTCCCCCGATAACCAACGCGGTGTACAACAATGCGGAGCAGCTGATCCTGGTGCTCGACAACTACTGGACCTGTATGACAGGCCACCAGCCAAACCCCTCCACAGGGATGACCCTTCTTGGCGAGGAAACGAAGGCGCCCTCGATCGAGGAGATATGCAGAGCCTTAGGCGTCCAGCACGTCAAGACCGTTGACCCCTACAACCTGAAGGAGACCATAGACGCGATGAAGGAGGCCTTGGAACACGAGGGCGGCCCCTCCGTGGTGGTCCCACGGAGAGTATGCGCCTTACAGCGCTCCCGTGAGCTCCGTCGCCAACGGCAGAAAGCGCCGCACTACGCGGTGAACGAGAGCTGCACAGGCTGCAAGATATGCCTCTGGCTCGGATGCCCCGCCATCGGGTTCGACGAGTCAAAGACCAACGCAGCCGGCGGCAAAGGGGCCGCCTTCATCGATCCCCTACTATGCGTAGGATGCGGTCTATGCGCTCAGGAGGAGGTCTGCAGGTTCCATGCACACGACAAGGTCGGGGAGGGAGAGTTCTAGGATGGTAGCCAACGTGAAAGGCTTGAAGGAGTTCAACCTGATCGTGACAGGCGTCGGTGGACAGGGCAGCGTCCTCGCGAGCCACATAATAGCGGAGGCCGCGGTCAAGCAGGGCTTCAAGGTCAGGGTCGGAGAGACCTTCGGCGCCGCCCAGAGAGGTGGCAAGGTGCACTCTCACGTCAGGATCGGCGACGAGGTCTATGGCCCCCTGTGTCCAAGTAAATCCCTGGACATCCTTCTAGGCTTGGAGCCCAACGAGACTCTGCGGCTCGCCCTGAAGTACGCCAACGAGAAGACATTGATCATCACCAACACCCGCCCGGTGCCGTCCATGGACGTAAACATCGGGGCCGACGCCTACCCCGACATCACTAAACTGATCGAGGCATTAGGGAAAATCTCAGAAAAAGTGGTGTCCTTCGACGCTACGGAGCTGGCTGTGAAGGCAGGGAATGAGCGAACAATGAACGTCGTGCTCCTAGGGGCATTAGCCGCTAGCGGTGAACTCCCCTTAGAGACAGAAGCTCTGCGCGAAGCGGTCATGAGCCGTGTACCACCTAAAA
>JAEHCT010000248.1 GCA_020697635.1 Candidatus Bathyarchaeota archaeon | reverse complement strand
GAGAAGGTGCAGCAGGTGGCCGCCATAGTTAAGCCAGGCGCCAGCATGGGCAAGACGGCGTTCAAGAAGGGCGGCGAGGAGGCCATGAAGGAGATGGGCAAGCACATCGCCACCGAGGTGGGGAAGAGCATAGCCAGCGAGGTCAGCCAGACTGTGAAAGACATCCTCAGCTTGGAGGGCTGGGCCATGAGCGAGATAGGCATAGGCATCGCCAAGCTCATAACCGGCGAGGACCCCAAGCAGGAGGCCTCCGACATACGCAAGGAGTCCATGAGGACCTGCACGCTGCTCCAGAGCTGGGTGGACCACACCCTCGCCCGCACCGAGAGATACACGCACAGAACCCTCCACACCTGCATAGACGAGGCGCAGGACCTCATAGACCGCATCGACGACGCCCTCAAGGACTTCGAGGACGCCGTCGCTGGGTTCAGGTGTGTCACCTGTGAACTCACCCCGGAGTATACGGAGCACATCCAGGGCATGATAAACGAGCTCAACGACTTCATCAGGGCCTTCGGAGACCTCATCGACCAGGTGGAGCAGAGGCTCAACCAGGCCGTGGCCCTCTACAACAGGGAAGACGTCTACGACAGCCCCTACGTGAGGACCAACGTCCAGAACAACAAGATCCCCAACATAAAGAAGTCCCTGAACCGGAGCGCGGAGGCCAAGAAATAGCTCAGACCCCGGAGGGGGCCCTAAAATTTTTCTCGAAATATTCGTCTATGGTTAGTTAAATTAACTCCGCCGTGTATTTTATCCTGATCGCGTTGAAACTAGCTTTCCACATCGTAGACGTCTTCGCGGAGGAGAAGCTGCAGGGTAACCAGCTCGCCGTCTTCAGGGACGAGGAGGGCGTCTCGACCGGCCTCATGCAGAGGATAGCCAAGGAGATGAACTACAGCGAATCCACGTTCATCACCGCCGTCGACACGAAACGCCACGTCTACAAGGTCAGGATATTCACACCCGAGTCAGAGCTCCCCTTCGCGGGCCACCCCACCCTGGGCACCGCCTACGTCATCCAGCAGACCATCATACGGGACGAGGTGCCGTCGCTGACCCTCGACCTCGACGCCGGCATGATCCCCGTAACATTCAGCTACGCAGACGGCGAGCCCGACGTCCTCTGGATGAGGCAGCTCAACCCCGTCTTCGGAGAAACCCACCCCCCGGAGCCCATCGCCGAGATCATCGGGCTCAGACCCGAAGACATCGACCAAGACTACCCAGTCCAGGAGGTGAGCACAGGCGTCCCCTTCTTCATGATACCTCTCAAAGACGGCGACGCCCTTAAACGGGTCAAGCTGGACGCCGAGAAGCTGAAGACCTACACCCGAGACACCGAGGCCAAGTGGCCCCACATGTTCTGCCGTGAACCCGAGAACCCGGGCAACCACCTCAAGTGCAGGATGATCACCACATTCACCGAGGACCCCGCCACAGGCAGCGCCAACGGCTGCCTCGCCGGCTACCTCGTCAAACACAGATACCTCGACACAGACACCATAGACGTGAGGGTCGAACAAGGCGCAGAAGTCGGCCGCCCCAGCCTCATATACCTAAAAGCCACAGAGAAAAGCCACGACGAGATAGAGGTCAACGTCGGCGGCAGATGCGCCATGGTGGCCCACGGACACCTCGTCTAAAAAAATCAGATCTGACCCGTAGCAGGTCACGGGCTCGCCCAGAACTCGTCTGCGTGGGCCTCCGTCCGCCCCGTGTTGTAGGGGCAGACGCTTATGCAGGTGCTGCAGTCGGTGCCGTTGTCGCACCAGTACTCGTAGCATTTCTCGCCGTCGACCGCCCACTTCAACGCACCCGGGCTGCTGCTCTTACAGACCCCGTCGTAGCTCGGTTCGTCCTCGAAGCCGATGGCCTCCACCTCGCAGGCCTCGGCGCACTTCTTACAGGTCCTGCAGAACTCGTGTACGCCGAACTCGATGGGCTTATCCTTCTCAAGCGGGAGATCGGTGTACACCTTGCAGAGACGTACTCTGGGCCCGTACTCGGGGGTGATGAGCAGCCCGTTCCTGCCGAGCTCCCCGAGCCCAGCGTCCACCGCCAGGGGCACGCTGAGGCCGACGCCGTTAGAGGCGGGGACAGCCGTGTAGCCCAGGTTCCTGATGAACTCGGCCAGAGACGAAGCTATGAACGCGAGCCTGCTGTACCCGACGCCGGTGGCGGCGGCCGCCGGTGCCTCCGGGCTCGTGGCTATCCCCAGCTCATCCATCTCTACCGCCATTACCACGGCGTACCTAACGCCTTCGGGCAGCTCCAGAGGCTCAAGGCTTTGGCGGTGGTTGGCGTAGAGCCAGTTCACGTTGATCTCGGCTACGCCGACGAGGCTTGCCCCGAAGAACCTGGTGGCCTTCTTCAACCTCTTCGTCATCTCCGGGACGTCATCCACCTCGTAACGCGTCTTGTACCACTTGTCCCCCATGAGGCTGGGGCCGCCGGGGCGCTCAAGCCGATCCCAGCTGAAGGCCTGGATCCAGACGTCGTGAACAGTCCACGAGGCTTCAGCCAAGGCGTAGTCGACCCTGTCATACCCTGGCTTAGCCTCACGGATGTTCTGGAGGCCTGCCTCCTCCTCGTCTCGGAGGTAGCCGCCCCAGTCAGGGTCGTTGCCTACCCTGTTGAATATGAGGTTCACCTGGTCATACCGTTTGATCCGTGGCTCGTCCACGACGTAGGGAGGCTGGTCCACGTTTCTGACCCTCACGCCTCGCCTTGAGCTGGCTTCCATCTCAACCACTTGTACGCGTATCGGGGTCCG
>JAEHCT010000247.1 GCA_020697635.1 Candidatus Bathyarchaeota archaeon | reverse complement strand
CAGGTACACGGTCCGCCACCTCTGGGAGGCCTTCAGCCCCCAGCCGGGCCGCCACGCCACCCACTTCTTCGACTGGAAGACCAGCGACGAGATCGTGTGGAAGGAGAAGTACCAGATCTGGATGAGGTACGTACGCTACTTCTTCGAGAACGGCGGAACCCTGACGGCGGGCAGCGACACCGCGTTCATCTACCAGATCTTCGGTTTCGCCCTCATCAGGGAGCTGGAACTCTTCCAGGAGACAGGCATCCACCCAATCGACGTCGTGAAGATAGCCACCACCAACGCCCACACGTGCCTCGGAGACGAGGAGAGGAGCCTCGGCGTCGTTAAAGGCGCCCCCTCTGATCTCTGCGTGGTGGACGGCAATCCTCTGGACAACTTCAAGGTCATGTACGGCACCGGGGTCGACAGGTACGCCGAGGACGGCGTCACCGTGACCAAGGGCGGCGGCGTCAGGTATACTATCAAGGGAGGCGCTCTCTTCGACTGCAGGGAGCTCCTCGCCGACGTCGAGGAGTACGTCAACGAGCACAGGTAGATTCCATTAACCTTTTCTATACAGCTCAAATCATCAACTTGATGTCGGTCCCAGACGCCGGACAGCTAGCCGATTCCCTCGACAAAGCGACGAAGACGATCACACAGAGCCAGCCATCGCTGTTCAGCGTCACAGGAAGGCTCGTCACCCTGCCCAGTTGCGAGGCCATCGTCGTCGGGGACCTTCACGGCGACATCAGCTCCCTCCGGTACATTCTGATGAAGACCTGGTTTAAGAAACGGGCTGAGGACGGCGAGCCCGTGGTCTTGGTGTGCATGGGGGACTACGTCGACAGGGGGCCAGGGCAGGTTGAGGTCCTGTACATCCTCACAAGGCTGCTCACCGAGTACCCGCGGAACGTGGTGCTGCTGAGGGGAAACCATGAGGGGCCAGGCGACGTGGGGGTGAGCCCCCACGACTTCCCCCATGTACTCCACAGGCTATACGACGAGGAGTCTCAAAGCGTATACAGGCGGTTCAGGGACTTCGCGGATCAGCTGTACACGGCCGCCATAAGCCCGAGGAGGGCCTTGATCCTGCACGGCGGGGTGCCAGTCGGGTCGCAGAGCCTGAAAGACGTGGCCTACGCCCACAGGACCCACCCCGAGACGGACACCCTGCGCCAGATACTGTGGAACGACCCCATGCCCGAGCAGGGGATAGCCGGGAGCGTGAGAGGCGTCGGTTATCTCTTCGGGCCGGACAGGGCCAGGAGGTTTCTGGACGCCGCCGGAGTCCAGGTCCTCATAAGGAGTCACCAGAGCTGCGAGGAGGGCCACAGTGTCATAGGAGACGTTCACACCATCTTCTCCTGTAAGCTGCCCAACTACGGGAACAAGAAGGCTGCGTACATGGAGCTACCGAAGGCCGCAACGGAGCCGGTGGAAAACTTCTCTAACTACGTCAAGACCTTCTAGCGTCTTCCATGAAATATGCACTTCACCATTGCCCCGGTCGACTGCGAATTTTTCGCCTTCGGGGACGTAGTAGACAACCTAGGCTGAGCCCGGTTCCCTGAGGCGGAGCACCATCCCGAGGCACACGACTATTATGCCTACGCCCAAGTAGAAGCTGTACATGTAGCCCAGGGGGGCCCCGACGAGCTCGACGAAGGTGCTCATGACAATGGGTCCCACCAGACCGCCCATATCCATGAACGTCCTGAATGTGCCTATGGCCTTCCCCCGCACCACGTCGGGCACGGCGTCCGCTATGAACGCCGGGATGACGCCGTATACGACGCCCCAGAAGACACCCTTCATGAACATGATCGCCAGCAGTGGGTAGAAGCCTGTGAACACGGTGAACCCGAACACCGCGACCAGCCCAACAATCAGCCCGGCGGCCAGCATCTTCCTCCGCCCCATCTTGTCTGACAGGAACCCGCCCAGGAGGTTGCCCACCACGCTGCCCACCGTGCTCCCCGAGACCAGGAGGGCGTAGCTGGCCAAAGGCAAGCCCAGCTCCTCCGTGGCGTATATAGGTAGGATGGTTCCCAGGAGCCCTGCGTTGATGACCATGCAGCCTAGGTTGATGATGCACGCCGCTACGACGGTCATGTTAAGCACCTGGATCATCTCCTGTCTCGTAGGTATCAGGCTCGGCACAGGCTTGTCGGGGCTGGCCTCGTCGTCTATCCCCTTAATCATCGTCACCATGAGCAGAGCCGCCACCCCGAGGACCGAGCACACCAGGAAGTTAATCCTAGGTCCATAGCCTGCAGCGACCAGGCCCCCCAGGGTCTGTCCTATTAGGCTGCCCACCTGCTCCACTGCTTGGAAGAAGCCCATGGCTCTGCCCCGTCGTTCTGATGTGAACAGCTTGGAGACGTAGCTCATGCCGATACAGAAGAAGCTGGCGTCCCCCATCCCCCATAGAACCCTTGCGAAGATGAGGAGCCAGATGCTTTTGGTCTGGTAGCAGATGAACGCGCCCACCACGGCGAGGATCCTGCCCGCAATCAGCGGCGTCTTTGGCCCTATGCGATCGCTGAGGACGCCGATGGGGAACTCGCTGAACATCCTGAGGAGGAAGTAGCCGGAGACGGCTAGCCCCACTAGCTGAATGGGTGCCGTGAACTCGCTCCTCACGAAGGGAGCGAAAATGGGCCAAACGAAGCCACCGGAGAGCATGGTGATGGTACCGCTGATAATCATCAAGTAGTATTCACGTATGTTGTGTTCCACGGGTTCCGCCTTCCCGCAATAGGCATATGACTCTGATATAAACAATCGGTTCGGGATTAACA
>JAEHCT010000246.1 GCA_020697635.1 Candidatus Bathyarchaeota archaeon | reverse complement strand
TATCCATTGAAGCTGAACGATAAAGACGGGTATCTACTGTTTTCAAGCAAGAAAGTATTGTTCGTGCACGGCGAAGGATTGCTTCGTAAGAAATATGAACTGACTTTTGAACTGCCTTATGAAAAAATCGAAAGCGTTTCCATAACAGGCCCGTATGAACTAGATTTTACCGACGTTGAAGGCGGAAGACACAGCATTAAAACCTTTGAGATTTCAGCGTCGAGAATTGAAGAGAACTTTAAGACGATACCGGCGGCTTGATCAAGGCTCCACTTTGAGCATTTATGAATGCTCGTCACGCCCGCGTTGTTAGAGGATATCCCACGAATGATTTTGTACTTTTTCAGTGTTCTCCATACTCTCGAGACGTGGGCGACCCTTTAAACCCGCTCCCATGGAGCCCCTCCCATGAAGATCATCCAAGTCTGGAGGAAGGACGGCGGCTTCGTCGACATGGCCAGGTAGGCCCCACCATTAAGCTTAAGAGAGATCGTGGGGGGATGTGGAAGCATGAAGCGCTTCCCTTATACCGAGGTTGATGAGGAGGAGGTTCCGGCCCCCGCCAAGGGGGTGAAGGTGAGGTGGCTCATCACCGAGGAGACCGGGGCCCCAAATTTCGCCATGAGGCAGTTCACCGTGGAGGCGGGAGGCTCCACCCCCCTGCATGCGCACCCCTGGGAGCACGAAGCCTACATTCTGGAGGGATCAGGTACCATTCGAGGCGGTGATGACGTGGAGGCGTTGGAGGCCGGTGATGTGGTCTTCGTGCCGCCGGACGAGCTTCACCAGTTCAGGAACACCGGCGATGGGGAGCTGAGTTTCCTCTGCCTGATTCCCCTGCAGAAGAGTTGACCCGGACATGAGTTTATACTGCAATAGCTTGAATGCGAACCTCGAGAGCTGCGTCTGCACATCCACAGAGTGCCAGAGGAAGGGCAGGTGCTGCGAGTGCGTCAGGAATCACAGGGCCCATGGAAACCTCCCCGCGTGCCTCAGGCCATAGAGAATCGATCCCGAGCGCTGGTTTTATCTCTCTTATTTTTATCGAGTCTGAGAGGGGAGACGGCGGCCAAATTCTTACGAGCAAACCATAGTTGGGGTTAATCGTTGAGGTCCGTCATACTGGTCCAGAACCATTTTATCCTTTTTTGAAGGGAATTGTGTCCGATGCGGGACACAGAGACTCAGAACTGGGAAGGCCTCGATTCGGACACCCACGGGTTTAACCCGTTCACTCCGAGAGGGGCTGAGATCGGTCGTGTGGAGCGCCCAGCCCCCTTGGGGCTCTCGATCTATGGATATTCGGTTGAGGGCATCGCCTACCTGACGGCGTTGGCCGGTATCGTCGGAGATCACCTGTCGACCAGGATCGGGCTGCTCTCCCCCAGGATACGGGAGTTGAATCCTTTCACAGTGTTTCTACGGCAGAACGGTCTGTGGCTGCTCTTCGACGTTTTCATGCTGGCTGTGTCTCTGGGAGTGCCCGTCCTCCTGATCAGGAAGTGGAGCTTCAGGGGCAGATGGGCCGTCCTGGCCTTCCCGGTCCTATTCGGGCTGGCGAGGCTCTTCGCCACGATACATAACGTCATCCTGATTTTCCTGTTTTTATGAGGTTCTCCTCCCCGTTTGGGGGTCGATGCCCTATTTGTGGTGAAAATGGGGCGAAAAACGTGCTCTGGAGCATCGTTGCAGGCGGTGGACTCTCGATGACATATCCTTGATACGTTCTTTTGTTCTGAACTTACCGTCTTTGTCGCCGTTATCGACCGGTAGTTGGGTCCCCGAGTTGGTTCCTGGGGAGAGGAATTGAGCTTCTGAAATTTTATATTAATCAGAAGCTTACGGATGATAACTATGATAAATAGGTATCTCAATCCTGTACGCCGCAGGAGGGGTCTGACGAATGTGGTCACCACCCTCATCCTCCTCACCTTCGCGGTTCTGCTGGCGGTGACGGCGACGGCCTACACTAACGGCGTCACCCGGGCCCAGATGAACAGCGCCGGTCAGGAGCGCATCCGCTTCTATAAGACCCACGTCTGGGTCGAGGCGCTGGCTAACGGCACGGACTGGGGCGTCGTTGCCTTCAAGCTGCATAATCTCGGGGGGAAGAGCATCTCGGTTGTCCTCATCGACGTCAGGTCCTGGGAGATGGACTGGTCCAGGGTGTACTTCCACACGATAAATGAGACGTCTGAGGGATCCCTGCTCTACTCGGATCTGGACTATTTCTCCTGGGCTTCCCTGAACGGTTCGTCCGTCATCATTGATGGTTATAACTATACGCAGGCCACGGGGAGCGTCTACGTCAAGTCTGGTGAGCGTGTGATCGTCTATATCAAGGCGCCCGAGTTCATCTATAAGGATAATATCGGGACGCCTGTGAGCATCGCCGTTGGGACTTCGAATGCGAACTTCTTCACCGAGTGCGTGGCGGAGTCGGCGACCTAGGTGTGCTGCTGCAGTTTGAGGGAGCCCTCTCTCCTTTTGTTAATTTTAGTGTGCTCCACTGGGTGAATCGAGGCCTATTTGCGTTAGAGGATCTTCCTGAGGCTCTCGGCCTCTCTCAGGTGGACGCTCAGTATCTCTGACACGTGCTCCGAGATCTCCCACAGCTCCTCGTCTATGGCTTTTTCGTTCTCTCTCATTTGCAGCCGGGTGTTGAGAAGCTGTATCGTGACCAGGCTCTGGTTGATCGAGATGCACTGCGTGATCTTTCTCAGGAGTTCCCTGGTGGGCTCGTCCGGGTATTCTTCTGTGAGGCGGTCGACTTCGTCCAACAGCCTGTCGCTCAGGCCCCGGAGCCAGTCTGCGTAGCTGGCGGGGTT
>JAEHCT010000245.1 GCA_020697635.1 Candidatus Bathyarchaeota archaeon | reverse complement strand
ACATCGCTGAAACCTGAGCTTTCGCAGGAAGGGATTTAACAAATCATTTTAAAATGATGCAGCATATATAAGGAGATTCGAAGGCAAAAAACATGTCAGAGGCGACCGAGAGCTATAGAGTCGTTGACCGCGTCTTTGAACGTTATCGCAACGAGGACCCTATTCAAAGCGCGCTCATCCCCATTCTCCAGAACGTCCAGTCCGAGCTTGGCTACCTCCCCGAGCCGGCGCTGGACCGGGTGTCGCAGCTACTGAGGCTTCCCACCAGCCACGTGTACGGCGTGGTCACCTTCTACCACCAGTTCAGGCTCAGGCCGAAAGGCAGGCACCTGATAACCGTTTGTAGGGGAACCGCCTGCCACGTGAAGGGCTCTAAGGAGGTCTACGAGTTACTGATGAAGGAGCTAGGGGTAACCTCTAGTTCGGACACGTCCAAGGACGGGCTGTTCACGCTCCAGCAGGTCAGGTGCGTGGGCGCCTGTAGCTTGGCACCAGTCATGAAGATCGATGAAACCTTCTACGGGAACATAGACAAGGCGAAGATGTTGCGAATCCTATCTCAGCACAGGAAGGAGGCACAGGGATGAGCCTGTTCGATAAGGTATTGGCCTCGAAAGACGAGATCATGTACGGGAAAACAGGGCTCAGGGTGACCGTGGGCACAAGCACATGCGGCCTCGCATCCGGGGCCCAGCCAGTATATGACGAACTGAAAAGACAGCTGGATGTGAGACAGCCGGGAGCGAAGCTGGTGCGGACCGGCTGCATGGGTTCATGCTACGCCGAGGTAATGGTGGAGATCGAGCGGAAGGGCGGCACCCCCGTCATCTACAGCCGTGTGACCCCGGATAAAGTCGAAGAGATACTGGACACATACCTAGCCGGGGACGTATCAGGGGCCTTCGCCGTCAGAAAAAAAACCGGTATGAAGGGCGAAGAAAAAGTACCTCTACTCGACGAGCTGCCCTTCTTCAAGTACCAGGAAAGAGACGCCATAAAGAACTGCGGCGTCATCGACCCCAAATCCATTGAGGAATACATCATCTCAGGCGGCTACAAGGCCCTACACAAGGTGCTCACGACAATGACCCCCGAGGAGGTCATAGACGAGGTCTCCAAGTCAGGCCTCAGGGGAAGAGGCGGGGCAGGGTTCCCCACTGGGCTCAAGTGGAAGTTCTGCCGACAGGTCGAAAACGACGTCAAGTACATGATCTGTAACGGAGACGAGGGGGACCCCGGAGCCTTCATGAACAGGCTCACAGCCGAGGGTGACCCCCATAGGGTCCTAGAGGGCTTGATTATAGCGGCCTACGCCATAGGCGCTAACCAGGGTTACATCTTCGTTAGGGCGGAGAAGCCGTTGATGGCCGAGCACCTCGCCAAGGCGATAGAGGACGCCGAGGGGTACGGGCTGCTCGGGGACGACATCCTAGGCTCAGGTTACAGCCTGCACGTCAAGACCATGCTCAGCGCGGGGGCCTTCGTGTGCGGTGAAGAAACCGCCATGATGGCGGCCATCGAGGGTAAAAGGGCGATGCCCAGACCCAGGCCGCCCTTCCCTGCCACGAAGGGGCTCTGGGGGGAGCCTACCACCATCAACAACGTTGAGACCCTCGCCCATGTCCCAACCATAATCGACGAGGGAGCCGAGAAATACACGGAGATAGGCACCGGGAAGAGCAAGGGCACGAAGGTCTACTGTCTTGCAGGCGACGTGACTAGGACGGGGGCGGCCGAGGTGCCGATAGGCACCTCGTTGAGACGCCTGATCTTTGACATCGGTGGAGGGGTACCTGGCGGGAAACGGTTTAAGGCCGTCCAGATAGGGGGTCCCTCGGGGGGGTGCCTGCCCGAGAGCCAGCTTGACCTGGATTTGGACTATGAGACTCTTCAGGAAGCAGGGGCGATTATGGGCTCCGGCGGGATAATAATCATCGACGAGGACACGTGTGTGGTTGACCTGTCCCACTACTTCATGAACTTCACGACCGCCGAGTCATGTGGACAGTGTACCCCGTGCAGGATCGGGTTGCAGGCCATGCTGGCCATAGTAAAAAGGCTCACCGAGGGAGAGGGGGTGGTTGAAGACATCGCGACGCTGGAGCAGCTCTCGAAAACCATCACCGACTCGTCGCTCTGCGCCCTGGGGAGAACCGCGCCCAACCCGATACTTAGCACGCTTCGCTACTTCCGAGACGAGTACATGGCTCACATCACCGGCGGCACATGCCCGGCGCATCAATGCAGACACTTCCTCAAGGGATACCAAGTGTCGTTTAAGCTCTGTAAAGGCTGCTTGTTGTGTCAATCAGAGTGCCCTGTTGGGGCGATAAGCTTCGACGAGGCTGTGAACCCGGAGACGGGTAAACAGGTGAAGAAGGCCGTGATCGACCCAGAACTATGCATCAAGTGTGGGCAGTGCTATGCCAAGTGTCCCTTCGCCGCGATAGAGGAGGTGTGGTAGATGAGCGTGGAGTTAACCATAGACGGGAAGAAGTTGACGGGAGACCCCGGACAGACGATACTGGAGGTTGCACAGGAAAACGGGATGCACATACCTACGCTATGCTCGCATCCGAAGCTCAAGCCAACAGGAGCCTGCCGAGTATGCGTCGTCGATGTGGGAAGAAAAGACAGGCTCGAGGCGGCCTGTACTACGCCTATCAGCCAAGGCATGAAGGTGGAGACACGGAGCCAGCGAGTCTTGGAGTCAAGACGCGTCATCGTCAGATTACTGCTGGATGACCTGAACACCGATCCTGAGAACCTCACTAAAGACGGGGAGAACGTGCTTCTAGAGCTAGCAGAGGAACTAGACATAAAACCGGG
>JAEHCT010000244.1 GCA_020697635.1 Candidatus Bathyarchaeota archaeon | reverse complement strand
CGATCTCAGACTCCAGTCAGGCGTCAAGGTACGGGTCGACGGTACCAAACTGACCCGGGTCATCGATAACCTGATCAACAACGCCGTGGAGGCGATGCCTCAGGGCGGGAAACTCACGCTGGAGACCAGGACCGAAGGCGACGACTACGTGATAATGGTCGGTGACGACGGTGAGGGCATCACGGAGGAGGATCTATCGATGATCTTCCGGCCCTTCTTCTCGACGAAGGAGACGGGCATGGGGCTGGGGCTCACCTACTGCAAAGAGGTGGTGGAGGCCCACGGGGGAAGCATAGGCGTAGCCTCAGGGAAAGGCGTCGGCACAGGGGTCATTGTCAGGCTGCCCCTGGACTCGAGGGGCTTGTAGAGCCCCGGACGCCGTCTAGCCCCTGTTTTTCACTCCCTTTATGACACCCTCGACGAGCCTGTACACTGATTTGAGGCCAAGCCTTTCGGTGTCCCTTCTCGCGGGGTACGAGGCGAGTCCGAAGCCCGCCGCCTTCGGGTTCTCGAACATGATCTCCAGTGTCTCCGCAAGCTCGTCGGCGGTGGGGCCGTCCTCCACCGGCAGGTGGGCGCCGGGTATGTCCTCCGGGTCGAGTACGTCGAGGTCGACGTGGACGTAGATCAGGTCGGTCAACGTGCTGAGCCTGTCAATCTCCATGTCTATGGCTGGGCTCAGCCGCCTGACTTCGTCGACGGTGATCTGGCTTATGTCGTGCGTGTCTATGAGGTACTGCTCCCAAGGGTCCGTGTCCCTGACGCCCACCATGGTGACGTACTTCATAGACAGCGGCGGGTCCAGACCGCATGCACGCCTGATGTGGTGCAGACAGAGGCCGGTGCTCACCGCCACGGGCATCCCCCCCAGCATGCCGCTAAGGCTTGTCTCGGGCGTGTTGAAGTCGCCGTGGGCGTCTATCCAAACTAGGCCCACGCGTAGAGGCTTCCACCCATCCCCCGCCCTCTGGTGCCCCGCGAGCATCCCCATGAGGCCGTTGCAGTTGCTGAGTAGGCCGACGGGGAGCAGGCCGCCCCTGATCTGGTCGGCGACGATGTCGGCGAGATGGCTGCTGGCGAGGGCCATCCTGTACCTGGCCCCGTAGGCCTTCTCCTCCTCTTCCGTCAGCGTGGCCGTCTTACGGTCCGCTACCTCGCAGCCCCACTCCTCGAGGCGCTGTAGGAGGCCGCCTTCCTCCATCACGTTGGGGCTCGTGTCCATCTCGGGGGCGCCGAGGTGCCCGTTATGTAGCAGCTTCGGTATCCCTACCCTTACCTTGCTCATAGAATCACGTGAAATCATGTCCGGGTTAAAATAAAAAGTGTTTTAGCGGTACCTTCTCCTACTCCGCCACTCCCTCTGGTCCCTCGTCCGGGGCCTGTCTTCGACCGCCTTGGCGGACAGGTTGTTCTCCAAGTTCACCTCGGCGAACGGTGCCTCGTCCAGCCTCTCGTAGCTGCCGTACCGCCCAATGTTGAGGCGCATGCTGCCCCTGTAGGCCCTCACGTAGCCGTTGTTTATCCTGATGATCGAGTCCTCGTCGATGTCGTCTATGGCTTGGTCGAAGAGGGTTAGGTATATGCTGCTGGTGTCGTCTGCGATGAGCGCGTCTGTGACCCGGTGGAGGGAGTCGTCTTCCCTGAACGTCACCTCGCGGGGCTCTCCCACGCTTATCACCCTGACGACCGTATACACCCGTTTCGAGAAGGTGTTCAGTTCGCTGATCTTGGTCAGCGGCTCGCCACTGTCTTCCATCCCAGTCTCCCTCTTTGAGCTTCATGGAAACGGTGAGATTCATATCGTTTAAGGCTTCCCAGACGCCTCAGCTTCATATCCGTGTACGGCGACCCTATTCCCATGAACGAGTTCAGGCAGCACTTCCCCGTTACAACACCGTCGACGAGGTCGACCGTCTCCTTGAAAAGCTCGGGGAGATACTCTAGGTGATTCAATATGATTAGGATCGTTGGAGTTCAGGGCTCACCTAGGAAGAGCCGAAACACGGAGGCGCTCCTCAGGCACGCCCTCGCGGCCGCCGAGGAGGCGGGAGCCGAGACGGAGCTGGTCAACCTAGCCGAGCTCAACGTGAAGCCCTGCGTCGGGTGCAACACCTGTGTCAGGGAGAAGCGCTGCCCCCTCGACGACGAGGACGACATGGGCGCCGTCAAGGAGGCGCTTCTCTCGGCGGACGGCGTGGTGTTCGCATCCCCCAGCTACTTCGGCGCCGTCCCCGGGCTCCTGAAGAACATGATGGACAGGAGCAGGAGCCTCAAGATGGATGGCCACCGGCTCAGGGACAAGGTGGTCTCGGCCGTCGCGGTGGCCGGGCTGAGGCACGGCGGCGCCGAGCGGGTGGCCGAGTCCATAACGCATTTCGGCCTCACCCACGGCATGATAGCTGTAGGAGGCTGCGGCGACCCCCTCAGCGAGGCCCACTACGGCACGGCGAGCCTCCAGGGCGACGCCGGCTGGAGGCGGGTGGGCGACGACGAGATAGGTCTAAGCTACGTCGCGGGGGTAGGGAGACGGGTCGCCGAGGTGGCTGCCGTCCTGAAACGGTGAAACGATGGTAAGGACACGCAGGATAACAGACACGGCGCTCCACGTCGCCGTCACGGGCGTCCGGGGCGTCGAGGTGGGGGATGTGGACGCGACGCTCGACGAGGTCAGGGAGTTCGTCGGGGACGCGGCGTTCCAGCTCTTCGACGCCGAGATGGTGGCCGGGTGGAGGCACCTGTTCCACGCGGCGGTGAACGCGGTCCTCGCCACCCAGCATGGCTCAGCCGTCTCCAACAGCGTGGACGTGGAGACCATACTCTACGCTTCCTGCCAGGACCAGATATCCAAGGCCTTCACCCTGATGGGTCTG
>JAEHCT010000243.1 GCA_020697635.1 Candidatus Bathyarchaeota archaeon | reverse complement strand
ACGGGTTAGAAACCCTGACACTTCGACGCGTTCTCAAGGAAAACCCTGACAATTTGAGGCTCGTGAAGCCCTTGGAGTCTCCCATGGGGCCGCCCATCTAGCCCATTATATCGTAAACCTCATTTAGTTTACTTTTTATTGAGCCGATCAGGTGAGTATTGAGGAATTTGCCCGGTTCATCAATAGACGTCTCGCCTAAGGCGCAGAGCTTCGTTAACGCCATAATGTATTATAGAAGAGAGCTGATGCTGGTGGATAAGGGCGAGAAGGCGACGATTCACTTCACCGACAGGCAGAGGAAGGCCCTTGTGAAGGCGGGGATACTCGTTAGAGTATACGGAAAGGGGGGTTGCCGCCTCCTCCTCTCCAATAAGGCGAGGCGGGTCCTAGACGAGGTTGAGCCCGCCTTCTTCGGGTAGACCTAGACGCGTTTCAGCACGCGGCCGGGCGTGACCCCTGTGTGTCTGCCTTTCTCGACGACGGCCTCGCCGTTCACGAAGACATGTTTGACTCCCTCTGGGTGGCGCCTAGTCTCTATCTCGTCTCCCAGCACCTTGAGGCCGGGCATGTCCATGAGGACGATGTCGGCGTATGCCCCCTCCTTGAGAACTCCTCTGCCCTCCAGGTTGTGCACCCTCGCTGCCATTGTGGACGTCTTCTGGACGGCCTCCTCCAGCGTGAAGAGGCTGCTGTCCCTCACGTATTTTATGTAGAACATGGGGAACGCGCTGAAGGTGTTGATGCCGGGGAAGGCGTAGGGCGGGGTCTTCATCTCCCACTCGATATCGAAGACGCTGGTGTCCAGCCCCACCATGCCCTTGAGGTGGGTGTAGTACTGGAGGGCCCACTTCCTCGGCTCCAGCTGGCCCGTGACCCCGCGGGCGTCTGGGTCCTCGGCGATGATGTCCATCCACGTGTCCCACTCGTCGGCTCCCCGCTCCTCAGCGATCTCCCTTATGCTCTTTCCTTCGACGCCGGGGACCCTGCTCTTGAGGACATGTATGTTCTCGGCCCACCTGGGGTTCGTGTTGGGGTTATAGCCCACTCTGATGAACCATTTACCGCGACGTATAGCGTCCTTGACCTCCTCCCTGAAGTCATCGACCTTGAGCCACTTGGCGAAGGCCTCGCGGCTCCCCAGCTCCCTGAGCCAGGGCGCGTAGAGGCTGCAGAGGTAGGGCATCACGGCGAAGCCGCTGCGGGTCATCTGGGGTATGGCGTCCCAGGTGATGTCGAGGTCGCCTTCGCTCTCCTTCACTATCATGTCTATGGTGGCCTTGAGGTTGGCCGCCTCCAGCTCGTCGGGCGCCGCCGGGTATATCTGCCACCCCGTGCTCAGGTGGGCGTAGTGGAGACGTACGCCGGTCTTCTTGTGGACGTCGACGCACTCCATGAGAGCGGTGATTTTCTCGTTGGGCACGTGGCCCGCGGCGATGCCGCGTCGCCTCCCCGTTCTTCTCCAGTGGGGGCAGTAGACGCCCCCGTAGTCCTTGAGCACAGAGACGCCGTCGATGATCTCTTCGTGGGCCGCGAAGACGTCGGGGTCGTAGTCGAGGCCCGCACTCATCCCTACGCAGCCATCCTTCATCCCCTGGTGGATATGCTCCCGCATCTCAGCCTGCTCCTCCTCGGTGCTGTGGCGCTTGTAGTCTAGGCCCATCACCTTGGTGCGGACGCTGCCGTGACCAACAAGGGGCGCGTAGTTCATGCTGACGCCCGTCTCCTCGACCTTCTTGAAGTAGCCGTCCATGGTGTCCCAGTCGAGTTTCCAGCCGAAGTACTCTTCCATCCACTCGTTTACCTGCTCCAGCGGGTAGTAGGGGAGCCTCGGGTAGTACTTGTATGGGTCTAGCTCCGGCAGGTGGTCCGTCAGCATCCTGGGCACCCTTATGTGCTCCCCTAGGGGCGCGGGGCTGCCTCCGCACTGGCCGCCAACGAAGGTGGTGACCCCCTGCATCACGTAGCTCTCTGCCTTGGGGAACCACAGCAGGGTCCAGTCGGCGTGGCTGTGGGCGTCTATGAACCCGGGGGTGGCCGTGAGGCCCTTGGCGTCTACCGTCTTAACGGCGTCGCCCTTCACCTCTCCTATGGCCGCGACCCTGTCGCCTTTGACCCCTATCGAGCCCTCGTAGGGTTTCTTGCCTGTGCCATCGACGATGGTCGCGTCCTTGATCAGGACATCGTACTCGTCCAAAATAATCTCCTCGCAAGGTATTATGTTCCAGAGAATATAACGTTTAGAAGAGGCCCGGGGGCCCTACTCCAGGGCCTTGAAGACCTCGATGCCGAGGCTCCCTGTCTCGATCTCCTCGAACTCGTAGCGCACCCTGAGCACGGGCTTGTCGACTTCTAGGTATCGCCGGAGGTCCGTGGGGGTTCCCATGAGCACGATGTCGCAGGGAACGGAGTTTATGATCTCCTCCAGCTCCTTCATCTGGTGGGGGCTGTAGCCGACGGCGGGCAGCAGCTTGCCTAGGTGGGGCCAGAGCTCGTAGACCTCCTTTATGGTTCCCTTGGTGTAGGACCGGGGGTCGACTATGTCGGCTCCCTTCTCCATGGCCTTGATGGTGGCTGCGCCGTACTTCATCTCGCCGTGGGTGAGGGTTGGCCCGTCCTCGATGACCAGCACCCGTTTCCCTCTGAGGCTGTCCTCGTCCTCGGCGGTGATGACCATGTTGGCGGTCACTATCTTGACGTCCGGGTTGATCTTACGCACGTTCTCCTTTACCTTCTGGACGTTTGACGGGTCCGCGGTGTTCACCTTGACCACCACCACGATGTCGGCCATCCTGACGTTGGTCTCCCCGGGATAGTATCTGAGCTCGTGGCCCACCCTGTGGGGGTCGACGATGACTATTTGGAGGAGGGGCTCGT
>JAEHCT010000242.1 GCA_020697635.1 Candidatus Bathyarchaeota archaeon | reverse complement strand
TTCACCGGCGTCTTCATCTACGACCTTGAAGGCACCCGCCTCATGAGGCACCGCCTCGATGTCACGGATTAAACGAGAGATACACAGCCATACCAGTAGCAACTCTTAGCGTCAATGATCACTCTACCGGCGCACGCGGCATCAACCCCCAGTCAATATGTAGAAGATGCAGAGACTATGGCGTCAGGCGGACACGACACATTTTGTCTAGGTTCATGGATTAGATCATTATCGAACAGAGAAAGCACACCAAAACGTACAAAAACATAACTCCACTCGTATACTGGAATCAAATGAACCGGAGATACATGCTATTCGGCATAATTCTACTAGGGATGGCCCTGGGGTATCAAGCGTTATTCGGGGGCAGAGCCCAGGAGGTAACCTTCAAGCAGCTGTCCTCCCGCCCCGGCGAATACAGCGGCGAGCAAATCGTGATCGAGGGGTTCATCTTCCACGGCTGGGAGGTGATCGTGCTATGCGAGCGACTGGATCCATCGGGATACGCAGAGGGGCACCTCACCCCAGGAGGCTCGATGATCTGGGTCGAAGGGGAGATACCTCAAGGAGTCTACGAGGCGCTCTACAGTCAGGATATGATGGGCCCCGAGGAGCGGTTCGGGAAGATCAAGGTCCTGGGCAGATATGAGTACGGGGGAGAGTATGGACATCTGGGGGGTTACAGCTCTCAGATCGTCCCATCAGAAGTAGAGAAACTGCAGTGGTCGCCTTAAGCGTGAAAGAACCCGTGTATACACACAGAGGAGGCGTTGAAGGCAGACATTTGGAGAAACGTTGACTCCCAGGAAGTAACGACGCTATCCCTCAAAACCCCCTCATGAACAGTCTTTTTAATCGAGACACCTAGACCCTACCCTAAACCCGGTGATGATCGCCTTGGTCGTCGAATCTGAGCTGGAGCAGAGCCTCGAAGTGGATCAGCCATACGCCGAGACACGTCCCCGACTCGAGTTCATAGACTTCACCAGAGGCCTCGTCATGGCGCTCATGGCGTGGGACCACGTCTCCGGTTTCTGGAACAGCGTCCACGGCGGCCTGGAGGGCATGCTCCCCCAGAGGAACCCGTCACTCGACCTGATCCACTTCATGTCCCGGTTCGTGACCCACTACTGCGCCCCCGCCTTCATATTCCTGGCGGGCACATCACTGGCCCTCTCATCCGTCAGGAGGCTAAGCAGGGGCGCCACCCAACTGGAGGTAACAAAGCACTTCCTCGTCAGAGGCATCGTCCTGGTGCTCCTGGAGCCATTGGTGGTGTCACCGGCCTTCGGTCTGCCATGGCTCACCGTCGGCGTCATCTCCTGCATAGGCCTCTGCCTCATCCTCTTCAGCGTCGCCAGGAGGCTGCCCCCCTGGGCGATACTCACCGGCTCGCTGATCGTCATACTCAACCACCAGTGGCTGGACCTAGGCTTCATACCCGACACCGTGGCCTGGGGCCACTACCTCAGGGTAATCCTCCACGAGCCAGGGTACAGCTGGCCGCCCTACTACGGCTTCTACACGGTCATCCCGTGGATCGGGGTCATGGGCCTCGGCTACTGCTTCGGGCTCCACCTGAACAGACTGGACTCTGACAACATCATGGCCCTCAAGGTCCCTCTGGCGCTGACGGGCCTAGCCTCCACGACCCTATTCTTCCTGGTCAGGCACCTCAACGGGTACGGCAACCTGGTCCCGAGGTGGGGCGACGACGTCAGGGACTGGCTCTACGTGAGCAAGTACCCGCCCAGCGTGGCCTTCCTCCTGTGGACCCTGGGCGGCATGTGCCTGTTCATGGCTGCGGGCCTCGTCATCGAGGCCAAGGGCAGGCCAAGGGAGGGTCTCCCCGGGGCCCTGAACACATTCGGGCGGACGCCCCTCTTCTTCTACTTGGTCCACCTGTGGCTCTACAGGCTCAGGCCGCCGGGGGTCACGGGGCTCCCCTTCTTCCTGGGTATCCCTGAGACGCTTGTGTTTTGGCTAGCCGGTCTCGCGGCGCTGTATTATCTTTGCAGAAGGTACGAGGCCTTGAAACGGGCTCACCCGGGCTCCCCACTCCAGTACATATGAGGTGAACGTGATGGCGACGATGCTTGGCGGCTTGAACACGCGGACTGTGGCCCTCTCCTTGGTGGTGGCGGGGCTGGTGACGGGGGGCAACCTGTGGCTGCACATGGGCGACACGCCTCTAGGGTACACAGAGTACAGCGGGTACGGGTTCAGCGTCCTCCACCCATCCAACTGGTACACCCAAGAGGGGGGCTTCACGGACCCCGGGATGGGGGCCAGCGACGTCCAGGGGATGTTCCAGGCCGTCCTCTTCACCGAGGACCACGTGGAGCTCATGCAGGTGGGGTGGCAGACCTCCGTGGAAGCCCCCGAGGGGGCCGCCTCTGTGGAGGAGGTCGTCCAGTCGATCGAGAGCAACCCCAACACGACCGTAACCAGCGTAGGCCCGTTAAAGACCTTCAACAAGGATGGATTCGAGGTCACGTACACAGTCTTCGAAGTTGTACAGAGGGGGCAACCCCTCACAGCCGTAATCGGGACCATAGCCCAGCCTTGGCCCAGCCTCCGAAGCTACAGGGTCTACGTATTCTCCTACGCCGCGGACAGCGCCTCCACGTCACAAGCCTTGGCCGAGGAGAGGTTCCATGAGTTCATGGACAGCTTCCGCAGCCCGACGTAGACCATCCACGGCCATGCATAACCGTTCTATCACACGTTTTCGCGTCGTTGACCCTACTGAACTGTTTATGTCGAGTGTTTATAGTGCAGCTTCATGCACTTACTAAGCCGGGGGATGGGTTAGTCCTCGCCCGAGGTCTGATAAACCGGTCCCTGATATCTGCTCGATACCCAGAGTTGCTAC
>JAEHCT010000241.1 GCA_020697635.1 Candidatus Bathyarchaeota archaeon | reverse complement strand
GAGTTGGAGGCAAAGATAGACGACCTAGTCTACCTGCTAAACATGAACCTCATGCTCGCGGCCAGGGACAAGTACGACGCCGAGACCCTAGCGGGCGTCGCCAAGGTGGGCAGCCTAACCAACGCCATCAGCGACGCAGCTGCGGACATAGCGAGCCTCGTCATCCACGGCATAGAGGTGCACCCCGTGGTCCGCGAAGTGTTTCAGAGAGCCGAGGAACACTTGGCAAGAGTGGTTCTATCCGAGGACTCCATCCTCGCAGGCAAGACGGTGGATGACCTCGACCTCGCCGCCGAGGTGGGCGTGGACATAATAGCCATCAGGCGGGGCATGCACTGGCACATAAACCCCGACAAGGAGATACTTGTGCCGGAGGACGTGCTCGTGGCCAGGGGCACGGACGAGGGGCTCAAAACACTGGTCAAGGCCGCGCAGGGGGAGGTGGACACCCTTGAGTGAGGCCGACATGCATCACTGGGAGCGGATCACCAGCGACCTCGTCAAGCTGAAGAACACCAGCGAGATGATGATGGACCTCGCCTACTCCGCGGTGCTGCTCAACAACAGGTACCTCGCCGAGGAGGTCCAGTTCCTTGAGGAGGAGATGGACAGCCTTCACATCGAGTTCCAGTGCAGAGTCCTGTCCAGGACAGACGAGGAGGTGGACCCGCGGGACCTCCTGGGCATCATCCGGATGGGCAACGTGACTGAGCGCATCGCCGACGCCGCGTCCGAGATCGCGGAGGTGGTGCTCAGGGGCATCGAGCCTCACCCCATACTCCAGATGGTCATCCAGGACGCCGAGGAGACGGTGGAGAGGGTGACGGTGTCGGAGTACTCACCCGTGGCGGGTAAGTCGTTGAAGGAGGCGAGGATCGCAGACGAGACAGGGATGTGGATCCTCTACATCAGACGCGGAGAGAAATGGATGAAGCCCAGACCCAACACCGTGCTTTTGCCCGGCGACGCCGTCATAGCCTCGGGCTACAGCGAAGGCGAGGACGATCTGAAACAACTGCTCTCGGGTAGATCAGAAGAGAGTAAATAACAGAGCTACTCGGTTTCTTCCTGGGCGGGGGCCTCGGCTTCCGCTGGCTCCTTCTTGGCCTTCTTCCTGCTTTTGGGGGCCTCGACTATGGCGAAGTTGAGGAAGGTGGTCTCCACGCTCACGGCGTTACCGCGTACGACCTTGCGTTTCTTATCCCCCTTGTTCTCGGGTTTGTAGCCCACGCCTCCGCTGAGGACCACCCTCGCCTTGGCGCTTCCGTGGACGTCGGGGCGCATGGGGATGCCGTCCTTGTCTGTGCCCCCGGTGAGCTTTATCTTGTATCCCTGCATCCCCGCCACGGCTCCTTCGACTACCTGCCCTATCCTTGTGCCGTAGAGGGCCCGTAGCTGCTGGTCGTCGAGTTCGACCCTCTGGCTTGTCCCGTCGGCGGGGTTTGAGACGATGAGTACCGGCATTGTGTTTTCTCCTATGCTGCCCAGAGCACGTCTTTCCTCCGCTTCAACTCGACGAGCTCTTTTAAGGCTTCCACCTGTTTCTCGGTGAGCCTGCCCGCGAACTTGGTGCGGAGCTGCTTGGCGTGCCGCTCCGGGATGTCGACATACAGGACATCACTCTCTTTAATATGTCTACCTACGATGGGCTGAGGCATGGCCACGGCGACCTCTTGACCCTCGTCGGCCCGCGAAATGGCCTCGCCCCTGTCCTGGATCTGGCTGATCCTCCCGATTCTTCTGCCCTCGACGTTGATCATGTTGACGCTGGGCGTTATCTGGCCGCCCAGGACCTTGGCGCCGAAGATCGCGGGCTTGGCCCTCCTGAATACATAGCCGTCCATGATCTCGATCTTCCCCGGCTTGACGAGAACGTCGAACTCCTTCCGTGCCTTGGCCTCCCGCTCCTCCTCCATCCATCGGACATAATCGTCCATGAGGTTGTAGATGATATCGTTCCAGAAAACCTGGATCTTGTTATCGTGGGCCTCCCTCTCGGCGTCTGGTAGGATCTTGACGTTGAATGCGAGGATGGCGCCGTAGAGGGGCTCCTCGTGTTTGACGCTCATAGCCTCTACCACGTCCCTGCGACTCACGTCGCCTATGTCGGCTATCCTTATGGGGACCTCCCTCTGCCTGAGGCTCTCAACAATAGCTTCTAGGCTGCCCAAGGTGTCCGTCTTCAATATGATGCCCACGTTGTCGGTCTGGACCCTGAGGCGCTCCATCTCGGAAGCCACCTCCTCGACGGCCCTCATCAGGGTCATGTTGCCGCCGACTGCTATTAGGGCCGACCCGGGGATCGCGTCGTCTATGTCGGACGCCGCTATCTTGATTCCCGAGGCCGCGTGGGCCTCGCTGATGCTGTTGAACTTCTTGCGGGGGTCCCTGATCTCGTCAAGGGGCTGGGGCACAAGTATGGCCCTGATTCTGGTTGTTATCGGCCCCTCTTTGCCGCCGATGACTATAGTGTCGTCGGCGTTCAGGGTGCCGTCGTAGATTATAGCGTTGAGAGTGGTACCTAGGCCCACCTCATCCCGCACCTCTAAGACGGTGCCCATGGCGGGGCCTTCTATGACTTGGAGCTTCTGCTCGAGGAACTGCTGGGTGAGGCCGATGAGGACGGCGAGGAGCTCCCCGATGCCCTCCCCCGTCTTGGCGCTGACGGGGACTATGGCGACGTTCTTGGTGAAGTCCCTGACCCTGTCGAAGCGCTCGCTGCTGAAGCCCTCCCTGCTGAGGGTCCCCATCATGCTGTAGAGCCTGTTGTCTAGGTCTTCCTTCACCCATTTCGACTGGGCGTTGTACGACTTCATGAACGGCCTGTTTTCCTCTGAGACCCAGCCATCGATCCTGTCGATCTTGTTGGCTGCGACTATGAAGGGCACCTTCCTTGACTTGAGGATGGT
>JAEHCT010000240.1 GCA_020697635.1 Candidatus Bathyarchaeota archaeon | reverse complement strand
AAATTGTCGAGGCTCACAGGTATGTCGACAAAGGGCATAAAAAGGGAAACGTAGTCATCACTGTGGTGCATAACAACAAAACCTGACAAAGCGTTGCAGTTGACGGCGGGGAGCCGTGGTTTTTATTAATGTTACTGGGTTGCGACGGGTGCGCGCGCGGAAGACCTGCGGTGGTTCGGGTGTTGGTGGTTGCAGAGTTGAAATATGGTTTTGGTTTAGGATATATATTCTGTCGCCGCTTTGAGATAAACAATATACGTCTTCGAGGTGATCAAGTCACATGATTCTGGGTCTATGCGGGAGCCCCCGCGCCATGACCACCGAGTACGTGCTAAGAGCAGCTCTGGACATGCTCCAAGAGAAGGGGTTCGAGACCGTTTTCTGGGGTGTAAGCGGCAAGAAGATAGGGTTCTGCACCCACTGTGACCACTGCCTCAAGGAGGCGGGATGCATAATCGACGACGACGTCCAGGGGCTCTACCCTCTCCTCCAGGAAGCGGAGGCCCTTGTCTTTGCGACGCCGGTGTACACCGGCGGCGTAAGCGCGCAGATAAAGGCGGTCATGGACCGGACGAGGGCGCTCCTAGCCAAAGACAGGGACGCTCTACGGGGCAAACCCGGAATCGCCATCGCGGTAGGGGGCGACCGTGTCGGGGGCCAGGAGCTGGCCCTGCAGCAGATCCAGACGTTCCTGACCCTGAACGGCGCCATCCCCCTCAGCGGCGGCTTCTTCGGCGCCAACCTCGGCGCCTCCCTATGGTCCAAGGACAGCATGGAAGGCATCAGAGAGGACGAGGAGGGAATGAGAAGCATGAGGAAGACGGTGAACAGGCTCATAGAGTACATGGAGGAACGAGCATGAAGATCGCGTGGGGTATAACGGGCTCCGGCGACAAGATCAACGAGACCATAGAGGTGATGAAGGCGCTGAAACGGGCGCACCCGGAGCTGGGGATTGAGGTATTCCTCTCCAAGGCGGGGGCGACGGTAGCTAAATACTACAGGGTCGAGAAGGAACTACGAAAAAGCTTCGACAAGGTGTGGAACGAGGTGGACGCCAACACGCCCTTCCTCGCCGCCAGGCTCCAGATGGGGGAGTTCGTGTTCATGCTGATAGCCCCCGCCACCAGCAACACCGTGGCCAAGCTGGCCGTCGGGGTCGCTGACACCCTGCTCACCAACGCCTCGCTCCAGGCCGTGAAAGGGTACGTCCCCGTGTACATCATGCCGGTGGACTATAGGGAAGGGGAGACCACTACGACCCTGCCCAACGGAAAGAAGCTGAGGCTCAGGGTGCGGAGGGAGGACGCCGAGAACGTCGCTAAGCTGGGCTCGATGGAGGGCATCCACCCCTTCGAGTTCCCTGATACGATACCGGTTATCCTAGAAGAGTACATGGAAAAGAAAGGAAAATAAAACTAGAAGACGTGGTGCGTCTTCAAGGTCTTCTTGGAGTAATCCCTCGGAGGCCTGAATGCCGTGAACAGGTCCAGCCTGTCCTGCTCCTTCAGCCTGTCATAGATCTGCACCCACGCGCACTCGTTCTCGTAGTCCCCGACCTCGCAATTGCCCTTCACCTGTCCGCCGCAGGGTCCGTTCAGCAGCCCCTTAGCGCACCGGGTCAGGGGGCATATGCCGCCGGTCTCGTCCAGGATGCAGTCGCCGCAGGCCTTGCACATGTCGTGGAACTTGCCGAGGCGCTCGGTCTCGCCTATGAAAAGCGTGTTCAGCGCCGGTAACACTATCTTCTTGCTGTATGTGCCTACTGTCTGAACCCCCGCCCCGCACGCCATAACCAGTATGGCATCGGAGTCGGCGATCTGCGCCTTATGCTCCTTCAGGTCCCGCCTGTCGAGCCTCAGGTCACACGGGTCCTCCACCATGGCCCAGCCGGCGACCCTGTCGCCGAGCTTCTCGACCATCTCCTTGACCTCGTCCTCGCCGCCCGTCTTGCAGCTGGTGGAGCATGTCCCGCAGCCCACTATGAACAGCTTCTCGTAGGGCGCGAACATCTCCTGGATCTCTTCCATCGATTTCTGCTCTGTGATTATCATCTCATATCTCCTCCTAGAACGCCTCCAGCAACGGCTCGAATATTCTCTCGTACATGACCGCCATCACGTGTATCCCCGCCGCGCTCGTCGTCTTGTGGATCTCCTTGATGAAGGGCCTGAAGAACTCCAGGTTCACCTCGTCGTATAGCTGCCTGCGCTTCTCCTTGTCCGGCTCCTCCTTGGCCTTCTTCATGTTGGCCAGCAGCTCCGGCGGCACCGAGACGCCGGGTATGAACCTGTCGAAGAAGTCGGCTATCCCGTAGCTCTTCAGCGGGAAGACGCCTATCAGCGTCGGGCACTTGTATTTCTCCGCCTCCTTGAGGAACTCCTTGGTCTTGTCGATGTCGAACATGGTCTGGGTCTGGATGAAGTCGGCGCCGATCTTGGTCTTGCGACCTACCTTCAGCACCTCCGGCATCAGCGGGTCCGCGTTCGGGTTAGCGGCTATCCCCACGTTTATCTCGACTTTGCCGTGTATCTCGTTCCCGGCGACGTCTACGCCTTCGTCGATCATCTTATGCAGCATGTAGACGAACTGCGCTGAGTCCAAGTCGTACACCGAAACCGCGCCCTTGTTGTCGCCGAGGACCGTGTGGTCCCCAGAGATCGTCAGGATGTTCTTTATTCCCAGGTACGAAGCCGCCAGCACGTCGGACGTCAACGCTAGCCTGTTCCTGTCTCTCACAGTCATCTGGTAAACCGTCTCTAGCCCCACCTCTTTCTGGACCACCCACGAAGGTACGAGGGAGTTCATGTACGCGTAGGCTAGGGGGTTGTCTGTCACGTTGGCAGCGACTACGTAGGGCTTCATAGCCCTGGCGCTGACGAGTATCTCCTCCAAGCCCGTCACTTTCTCGGGCTCCAGCTCGCCGGTGAGGACGA
>JAEHCT010000239.1 GCA_020697635.1 Candidatus Bathyarchaeota archaeon | reverse complement strand
CGTGCCACCGCCGGACACGAAGGCGAGGCTCCGCATACTGGAGATCAAGACCAAGGATATGCCGTTGGATGAGAACGTAAGCTTAGAAGCCCTGGCTAGGCGGATGGACGGGTACTCCGGAGCAGACATAGACTCGGTGGTCCGCGAGGCCGGGTTTTACGCCCTGAGACGCGACACAGAGGTCTCCTCCGTGGAGTTCGCCGACTTTGAGACTGCCATGGTGGATATAGGTCCAAGCGTAACGCCTCAGACGGAGAAGTGGTATAGGGACAACCAGGCGCGGTTCCAGGATTTAGGGAAGCCGCCCATAGATATAGCGTAGATGAATAAAATGCAGTGGAAGCTACTACCCTCAGTCATCGTGGACACGCTTAAACGGAACGGGGCGCTCAAGTTCGAGGAGTTGCACAAGAGGACCAAAAAGAGGTTCAACGGCTTGAGCGAGAACGATCTGGAAAGCATGCTCATGAAGATGGAGATCCAAGGGATCGTCAAGGTTTACCGTCTCCCCCGAGGCAAGAAGCGCATCGAGTTGGCGTAGGGGTCCGCGGCGTGGGCGTCAAACTAGGCGACCTGGTGGAGCCCCGGAAGCTCGCCATCGACGACCTTGCGGGACGCGCCGTCGCCTTCGACGGCAACAACATGCTCTACCAGTTCCTATCCATCATCCGGGGTAGGAGCGGCGAGCCTCTCAGAGACCATCATGGGAGAGTGACGAGCCACCTAAGCGGTCTCATATACCGTAACAGCAACCTCATGGAGACGGGCGTGAAGATCGTATACGTCTTCGACGGCCGCCCCCACAGGTTCAAGCGTACCGTCACAAAGCAGAGGCAGGAGACCCGAAAGAAGGCTGAGAAGCGGTACGAGGAGGCGGTCAAGGAGGGGGACGTCGAGAAGGCGCGCCGCTACGGCCAGCAGGCGGTACTGGCCACCACTGACATCATCGAAGACGCCAAGACCCTGCTCACCCATATGGGAATCCCATGGGTTCAGGCCCCCGGGGAGGGGGAGGCCCAGGCCGCCTACATGGCGGCGAAAGGTGACGTCTGGGGGGCCGCGAGCCAAGACTTCGACTCCCTACTCTACGGTGCACCGCGCCACATCAGGAACCTCTCCATAACTGGCCGCAGAAAGCTCCCCCGAAAAAACGTCTATATAAAGATCGAGCCGGAGCTGCTGGAGCTAGACAAGATAATGAAGGGCTTGGAGGTGTCCAGAGACCAACTCATAGACATAGGCATCCTCGTGGGCACCGACTACAACCCCGAAGGGATCAGGGGCGTGGGGCCCAAGACGGCGCTGAAGCTCGTAAAGGAATACGGGACACTCGAGGGGGCTCTCCCTCACATCAAAGACGCCGAGTTCCCCCACCCCGTCGAAGAGATACGGGAGCTGTTCAAGAACCCTAGGACCACCGACGACTATAGCCTCGAGTGGAGGAAACCGGATACGGCGGCAATAATCGGGTTCCTGTGCGGTGAGCACAGCTTCAGCCAGAGCCGGGTGATGAACGCCGTCGAGAAGATGAACAAGGGCTACGCCAGGACGGGTCAGAAGACGACCCTGGACCGGTTCTTCGGCTAGGGGCACCAACCCTTTTCTACCGCGACCGCGCTGGTCTCCCTGATCGACATGAAGGTTCTAGCCATACAGTCAAGCCCGAACAGCGACGGGCTGACGGCGACCACCGCCAAAAAGTTTCTCGAGGGAGCCCAGTCTATGGGCCACGAGACTGAGCTGATCAACCTCAACGACCAAGTCATCAAGAAGTGTAAGGCATGCGACGGGGGCTGGGGGCAGTGCAGACGGGAAGGCACCTGCATCCTCGAGGACGACTTCCAGGCTATACGTGAGAAGATCGACGGGGCGGACGCCCTCCTCTTCGCCACGCCGGTCTACTGGTGGGACATAAGCGAGTCGAGTAAGACTTTCCTCGACAGGCTCAGGAGATGCGAGACCCATTTCGGTTTCGAGAGATACAAGGATAAGGTGTCGGTGGGAATAGCAGCCGCCGGGGGAAGCGGAAACGGCGCCGCGAGGGCGCTCTACCTGCTGGAGGAGTACCTCAAACGACTTGGCTTCAAGGCTTTCGACCTCGTGACCATAACCCAGAGGAACAAGGGCCATAAGCTCCCCATGCTCGTGGAAGCCGGTAAACGCGTCTTTTCCTAGTCCAGCTTGAATAGGGCTCTAGTCAAGGGGTTTTCCCCCAACCATTTTCTTATGTACTCTGTGAGCTCTTCGAGGTCTCCCACACGGTTTAGGTAAAGCAGAGTGAATACGCCGCCAATTAGATATGAGACGCCGTAGAGGAGCATCATCTGCTCGAAGAAGAGTCCCTTCCCAAAGGTAATCCACATGGCGTTGTTTATAACGGTGGGTATGAACTGAGCGCTGTAAGCGCCCAGTATGGTCACGGCTATTATGGGACCGATCCTCCAGTTGGACATGATCACTAGGAGGAGCACCAGGGACAGGTTCTCCATCGCCAAGTCCACCATCCCGCCTTTCAGTCCCTTGACCTCCATCAGCTCCGCGGCCTTGGGGTTGTCCTCGACGAGCCCCAGGTAAGATATGCCGTAGAGCGTTGTCACGATGTCAAGCGTCTGGAGCAGTAGGTATAATGTGAGGAGCACCAAGACAAACTTCCAACGCTTCACGGTCTCCAGACGAATGTTTAGGTTATAAAGAATCAGAAACATGGTTCCATTGAAGTCAACGGTAGTCTTTTTAGACGACTGAACGTTCATCAACCATATGCCCATAGATGACTATCTTCTCAGGGAGGAGAAGGTGTTGTTCTGGAGCGATTTCCAGGTGACCTACAATGAGGAGAAGTACAAGGTCTTCATCTCAAATATTCGGCTGCTTCTATTCAAGGAGAAGGGTTTAGTCTTCAAGAGGGAGGAGATAATCACCGAGAACTGGGCTCAGAT
>JAEHCT010000238.1 GCA_020697635.1 Candidatus Bathyarchaeota archaeon | reverse complement strand
CGTGTGGGAGGGAGGGTCACTGCAACTGCGTGGTCTTGGAGCGGATGCTGTATCTCACGGAGACGGAGGAGCCGGTCGACCCAGATGAGGTGAACATGTTGATCGAGTGTGTACAGGCGCGGGAGAGGCGGCTGAGGGAGAGACGGCAGATGCTCGAGCAGAGACGCATGAGAGACTCGCTGAGCAAGAGGATGGAGCCTTAAAAGGCTGATGAGGAGGCGTCTCTACCACTTCTCGTGGCTGACGAACTCGTCCATGGGCTTCCTGTCCTTGGGGCCCGGGGCCTCAGCCGGGTAACCTATGGGTAGAAGAGCGACGACGCGGGCGTCGTCCGGGACGCCGAGCTCCGCTTTGACGGTTGCCTCGTCGAACTGGCCGCCTATCCAGCAGGTGCCGAGGCCTTGCTCGGCGGCGGCGAGGACCATGTGCTCCATGGCGATACCCATGTCGAGCATGTAGTAGGATTGGCCTGCGTTGCCGCCGCTCAGCGCGGGGTGGGCGCAGCCGACGACGATGACGGGGGCGTCGGCCGTCCAGTCCCGGGTGGTGATAGCCCTGCGTTTTGCCTCGTCTTTTATCACGATGAACCGCCAGCACTGCTGGTTTTTCCAGCTGGGTGCGAGGTGGGCGGCCTCGAGGATGATGTCGAGCTTCTCCTGGGGGACGGGGTCGGGTTTATAGCTGCGGATGCTTCTCCTGGCGCGTATGGTGTCCATGAGGGGCATTAGCTCACCCTTAGGAGCTCCTCGAGGATGCCGAGCTGGGTGGGGTTTGCCTTGACTATGTCTGTGCTGCTGAGGAGGCCGACGAGTTTGTCGCCTTCCATGACTGGGAGCCTGTTGATGTTGTTGTCTGCCATGAGTTTGGCGGCCTCGGTGAGGTCGGCGTTGGGGTCTGTGGTGATGAGGGGCGCCGTCATGATGTCTTTGGCCCAGATGGTGGATGGGTCCATGCGGGGCTCCACGATGCGTCTCATTATGTTGGTCTCGGTTATTATGCCGACGGGGCGTCCGCTGGCGGTGACGATGACGCTGCCTATGTCGAACTTGTTCATCTTCTTCACCGCGGTGTGGACGGTGTCGTCGGTCTTGACTGTCTTGACGTTCTTCGCCATGACGTCTCTTACCATGATTAATCCGCTCATGGGGGTCACTCATGATTCAAACGGAGACACAGATAATAACGTTTAGTAGATGTCCCCCGGCTACAGGCTGATCCGGGGAATCGGGGGGGGGAGGGGTGTGGTCGTTTGTTCGTTTGTTCGTTTTCGGGGTTATATTGTTGGGAGTTGGTTGGGGTTGATGCCGTGTCTCTTTAGTATCGTCTTGAAGACTGTTTCGAGTCTTTCATCGGAGTCTTTGGGCAGTGGCTTGGGTGTGTGCTCCCGGAGAGTCTCGTCGGCTATCTCCTTGGCTCGCCGTGTGGCGTCCTTTGAGCCTGCCTTGGTCCAGGCGTCGGGGGAGAGCCTGTCGATTACGTCGCCGGGCATGAACCTTTCCTTCCTGTGGTGGTCTCTTGTGTGTTTTTCGGCGAGGAAGTGGCCTCCCGGCCCGACCTTGGTGATTATCTCGGCGGCAAGCGTCTCCGCGTCCACCCGTATCCCGTCTATGAGCCTGTAGGCTGTGCCGCAGAGCTCGTTGTCTATGACCAGCTTCTCGAGGCTCTGGCAGTTCTCGCTGGCCTGCATCCCGGGGCCTGAGACGACGTTGACCCTCGCCATGGCTGCGAGGAGTATTCCCATCCCCGACTCGAAGCTGCTCTGGGCGTCTACGGCTTTGGAGTCGCTGAGGCCCAGGTAGCCGTGCGTGGGCACCCCGTAATGTTTGCCCATCTCGGCGAAGGCGCAGGCCGCCATCACCGCCTCGACGGCTCCGAGGCGGGCCGTGCAGTGCCTCATGTCGAAGACGCTGGGTGAGCCGCCGTAGACCACCGGGGACCCGGGTTCCGCCAGCTGGCTGATGACGGCGCCGCTGAGGAACTCGGCGTTTGCCTCCACGATGGTGCCGGCTATGGTGACTGGGCTGGTGGCTCCCATCTGGGGCGCCGGTATGATCTCGGCGGGTATGCCGTACGCGGCGCAGTCCAAGAGGTTCTGGCAGGTGACGTCGCTCCACATGAGGGGTGACGAGGGGCAGCAGTCGAAGATGGCTCGCGGGGCCCCGGATAGCTGGTCTCCTCCGCCGGCGACGGCCTCGAGCATGTTCTTCATGTCTGTGAGGCCCTCCTTGGTGAAGGCCCCGGTGACTATGGGCTTCGACGAGTTCTTGAGTATAACATATAGCCTGTAGAGGTCGGAGATCTGGTCGGGGACGTCCGCCGGGACCATGGCGGTGCTCTGGGCGTGGATGTGGGGCAGGGCGTCGGTGAGGCGGACCAGCTCCTTGAAGTCCCGTGCGTCGGCTCTCCGCATCTCGCCGGTGTCGCGGTCTGTGAAGAATATGGCGGCTGAGCCGGGGTTGTAGATGACGTTGTCGCCGCCCACCGTGTGGGTCTCGTCGGCCTCTCGTGTGTGCAGGTTGAACGACGCGGGGGCATTCTTTATGGACTCCTCGACTAGGCTCGGCGGCATGTGGACGATGTCGGCGTCGACGGTGCAGCCGTTTTCCTTCAGCAGGTCCAGGGCGTGCCTGTTGTTCACCTTGACGCCGGCGTTCTCCAGGACGGTCAGGGAGGCCGTGTGGATCGCGTCGCGTTCTGGTGTGGTGGGGAGGGTTAGCCTGACCATTCTAGGTTTCCTCCATGAGGCCGAGGGATGTCTCGACGGCGCTTAGGGCGGCGAGGCCGCAGGCGTCTGCGTCTATCTCGTTGACCCAGTCCTCTGTGACAGGGTCGCCTCCGACGATGATCTTGAGTCCCTTCCGTAGTCCGCCGGCTTTTAGCGCCTCTATGATTTCCTTCTGTTTGGTCATTGTGGTGGTCATGAGGGCGCTGAGGCCTAGGATGTCGGGTCGGTGGGT
>JAEHCT010000008.1 GCA_020697635.1 Candidatus Bathyarchaeota archaeon | reverse complement strand
TAACAGTAACCTTTGTGAAGATAGGATACATCGGAACGACGATCATCATCGAGGCCCTCCTAGACGAGAGATCCGCCAGGAAGGACATCAAGATGAGGGTCATCTCCTGCGCCGTAAGCATGGACGTGGAGGACGCGGAGGAGGTGGCCAGGATCGCCGCCGGGATCGAGAGCGAGCTGTACGTGGTGATCTCGCCCAACGCCGCCCTCAAGGGCCCTAAGGCGGCGAGGGACATCCTCGCCGAGACCGGCAAGCCCATCATAGTGGTCTCCGACGAGCCCTCCCGGAAGACTGTGAGAGAGCTACCCGAGAACATGGGGTACTTCGTCATCTACGGCGACCCCATGATCAGCGCCAAGAGCGCCTTCCTCGACCCCGTGGAGATGGCGAGCTTCAACGGCGACGTCCTCAAGGTCCTAGCCGTCACCGGAGCCTTCAGGCTCATCCAGTCCGAGCTGGACAGGGTCATCGACGAGATAAAGGAGGGCAAGAAGCCCGAGCTCCCGCGCCTGGTCATCACCAAGTCCAGGGCGCTGGCGGCCAGCGAGATCCAGAACCCCTACGCCCAGGGCAAGGCCATGGCGGCCTACGAGATAGCCAGAGGCGTCGCCAGCCTCTCCACAGAGGCCGTCTTCAAGCTGAAGGAGCGGGAGAAGGCTATCCCCGTGCTAACGGCGGCCCACGAGGCTATCCGGCAGGCGGCGAAGCTCGCAGACGAGGCCCGCGAGATAGAGAAGGCCAACGACACAGCGGTAAGGATAGCACATTTCAGCAAGGGCAACCGCCGCAGAAAGGTCAAGCTCTACGACAAGTTCGAGAAGTAGCTACCTATCCTTTTTTCTCCCTCTTCTAACACGCACGGCGGTGCCGATCTTAAAGGAAAGCATGTCATCACGATTCATCTTGGACTTGCCGACGGCGACGACCTCGCCGCATTCGTCGACCACCACGACCTCGTCCCCCGGCCTTATGGACTCCCCCGCGTCCCTTACGTGCTTGGCGAAGACGTTCTTGCCCTGCTCGACGACCTCGACGACGTCTTCCATGATCCTGACGCTGTACTTGAACTCCTCGAGAGCTGCGACCAGCCTCCTGGCTCCCGCGATGGTGACGGTGAACAAAGCGTCGTTGGGCCTGTAGTTGGCCACCAGCTCCTCGCCGGCCCAGAGGTGCCGAGGCTTCCCTGTGTTCTTTGAGTACTCTATCCTTGTTTCATCGGGGAAGAGCGCCGCCCCCGCGCCTCTCCCAAACTGGTAGTCGGCCACGGCTCTCAGGCGGGTGATGTCCTTGTTCATCGCTGAGATACACTCGCTGAGGATTTATAAGACGATTCACACATGATGCTATGAGGTTTCGAGTTGCGCTGCGAGGTATGTGGACGTGAGATATTCGGGCAGCCCTACTACAGAGTCATAGAGGGGGGCAGGATGACGGTCTGCGGGGGATGCGCCCAGTTCAGCAACCAGGAGTGGGACCCTAGGAAGCCGAAGGCCCAGCCGATGAGGAGGCGATCGGCGGCGAGCACCAGGCCGAGACGTAGGAGCGACATCGAGGTCGCCGAGGCCACGGAGCTGGTGGAGAACTACGGGGAGCTCATACGGAAGACCAGGCAGAGGAAGGGGATGACTGTCGAGGACTTCGCGAAGAAGCTCAGCGAGAAGGAGTCCGTCATCAAGAATTTTGAGAAGGAGCAGCTGAACCCGACCATGACCCTCATAAGGAAGGTTCAGAGGGAGCTGGGGATCACCCTCATCGAAGAGGCAGAGGTTGGCACCGGAGCCGTCCTCACTAGGCCCATGGGGCCCCGCACCCTCGGCGACATGCTGAAGCTCAAGACCAAGGAAGAAGACGAAGAGGAAGGCTAGCCATAAACGGAGCCATAGTCGTCACCGGTACGCCGGGAACCGGCAAGACCAATCTATCTAGGTTGTTAGCTGACGAGATCGACGCCAGACACATAGATCTCTCCGTCTTCTCCAAGAACCTTGGACTCATCATGTCCAAGGACGAGGAGATGGATACGGGGATAATAGACCTTGAAGCCCTGAGGATGAAGATAAACCGGGAACTGAAGACCGCAAACGGGGCAGTCATCATCGACGGGCACTACGCACACGAGGTGGCGGCGCCGAACGAGACCCTGATCGTGTTCGTGCTCAGGAAGGCGCCCTGGGCGCTAGCAGAGGTCCTGCATGGACGCGGCTATCGCGAGGCGAAGGTGTGGGAGAACGTGGAGGCCGAGATAATGGGGGTATGCACCGCCGAGGCTCTTGAGACGCATAAACCTAGGAAGGTGTGCGAGATAGACACGACGACGGCCACCGCAGAGCAGTGCATGCAGAAGATGCTGCGTCGTCTACAGGGTAAGGAGACGTGCGACGGCCCGGTCGACTGGCTGAGCCACCCCAGGACCATGGAGCTGATCAAGAGAAGTGTACCTTATAGCGAGATGCCCTAGCTGCGGGAAGCACATGATGGCCAACACGGCGAACAAGACCAGGACCTGCCCACACTGCGGCTTCAAGGCAGACCTGTTCAGCCTGCGGGTGCTGGCGAGGGTGGAGACCAGCCAGGACGCCGTCAGGATCATTCAGAGGCTCAAGGAGAGGGCGGCGGAGAGCCGCCGCGGGGTCAGGTTCAAGCGATTCAGGGTTTAAACAATAGGCTGAACCTGCTCTGGGCTGCTTCTGGTACGGGAAAAGTTTCTTGTTTTTATATTAGAGTAGGGGATACTCTAGGGTTAGAGGTAAGCACGTTGGCGGCTATAACAGGTAGAAAATTCTTCGAGGAGCTTGGGCAGCTGGTCGGCAAACCCGTCTTCGTCGAGGACACCTCGGGAAAGGCCTACGAGGGCGTCCTCCTGGGCTTCGACAGCCAGAGCATGAGCGTCGCCTTAGGCGACGTCAAGGGAAAGCAGGGGACGCTGTACCACAGGCTATTCCTCACCGGGAACACCGTTGCCAAGGTGATGGCCACGGAGAGGCCGTTCAACCTAGAAGGGTTGAAGGAGAGGCTGGAGCGCGTCTTCCCCAACATGGTCCAGTACTTCTCCGAGGCCGGCGTACTCGTCGTGATGAACAAGATAAGGTTAAACGAGACAGGCATCATCGAGGGGACAGGGCCGGCGGCCGATAGAGTCCGGGACATATACAACAGGTTCGTGGCAGAGACCACTTAAACCCCAATTTTTCCTATCTGAACAAGAGTTAAAACGGACACATCAGATTAAACTCCACATGTCGTTCGAGCTTCGGGACAGGGACCTGCTGGGCCGGATCGGGAGGCTGCGCACCAAGAGCGGGGAGGTGGAGACCCCCGCCTTCATGCCGGTCATCAACCCGTTGCTCCAGACCTTAGCGCCGAGGCGGATGAGGGAAGAGTTCGGCTGCGACATCGTGATAACCAACAGCTACATCATAAGGAAACAGTTCGGCGATATCCCCGACCTCAACGTCCACGAGCTGCTGGACTACGACGGCGTCGTCATGACGGACAGCGGCGCCTACCAGATACTGGTCTACGGCGGCGTCGAGGTGACCCAGACCGAGATAATCGAGTTCCAGAAACATATAGGCTCTGACATCGCGGTGATCCTCGACATACCCACGGGGTGGGACGTGCCGAGGAGCGACGTTGAGTACACCGTGGAGGAGACGCTGAGGAGGGAAGAGGCTGCGCTTCCCCTCATAGAGGACTCGGAGGCCCTGTGGGTGGGCCCCGTCCAGGGGGGGAGACACCTGGACCTCGTGGCGCGTTCGGCGAGGCTTGTCGGCGAGATGCCGTACGACGTACACGCGCTGGGCAGCCCCACCGAGGTCATGGAGCGATACATGTACCCTGTGCTGGTGGACATGGTAATGACCGCCAAGCTCAACCTGCCTGCCGAGCGGCCCCTCCACCTCTTCGGCGCGGGCCACCCAATGGTCTTCGCCATGAGCGTCGCCATGGGCTGCGACCTCTTCGACAGCGCCGCCTACGTCCTCTACGCCAAGGACGAGCGGTACATGACCGTCAGGGGAACCGTGCAGCTCCAGGACCTCCAGTACCTCCCCTGCAGCTGCCCCGTGTGCAGGGGCCGCACAGCCGACAGCCTCAAGACCATGCCCAGGGGTGAGAGGCAGAGGCTCCTCGCCGAGCACAACCTCCACGCCACGATGACGGAGATGAACGTCGTGAAGCAGTCCATCGTGGAAGGCCGCCTCTGGGACCTGGTGGAGGCCAGGGCCAAGGGGCACCCCCAGATGACGGCCGCCCTCAAGCGGCTCTCCACCTACAGGGAGCACCTGGAGAGGGGGAGCCACGGGTTCAAGGGCCGCGGCGTCTTCTACTACGACTACCACAGCCTAGCCAAGCCGGAGGTTACGAGGCACGCCAAACAGCTCATCAACAACTACGGCCGGCCTGAGGGGAAGACCACGCTGCTGCTCATCCCGGCCCCCCCTGAGAAGCCGTTCAACACCTACCCCGGGTACCTGCGGCTGAGGGAAGGCCTGCAGCCGAGGCTGGGCGAGATAAACGTCTGCTTCGCCGCCGCCCCCTACGGTGTGGTGCCGGAGAGCCTGGCAGAGACCTACCCCCTGAGTCAGTACGAGATAGCGGAGCCCCTAGACCACGAGACCCGGGAGTTCACCGTGGAGAAGACCGTGGAGTATGTGAAAGCGACCGGCCACCAGAAGGTGGTGCTCGTGGGGGGAGGCGGCTCCTTTGACGAGAGGCTTGAGGAGGCGCTGAGAAGCTTCACGCCTTCACTGCTCGTGTTGAGACCCGAGAACATCTGGAATAAGGAGACAGGGGAACAGGTTCTGAGCCTGTTATAGTCGCTTATGAGCAACCCCTCGTTCTGGGGAACCCAAACGTTCAGCCCAGAAAAAAGCAAACTATAAGAATAGGCAGTATGGATATGTTGTGTCCCCCTAGGTGACTCAGCTTCGACTGGTTGTCGGGGAAAGGACTGAAACTGCTCGCATGTGCATATACGCGGGCTTTTTCGACTAGGTTAGGTAATAGTAAGAATGGTTAAACTTAGGTTCATGGGTGGCACCCACAAGGTGGGAGGTAACGCCGTCCAGGTAATATCAGATGAGGCGAACCTGCTTCTGGAGTACGGCGTCAAGCCGGGCACTCCACCAGAGTTCCCGGGCCACATAAGAGCGAAGGACTTGGACGCCATCGTGGTGGGGCACGCCCACCTCGACCATAGCGGCGGGGTCCCGCTCTTCTACTTATCGGAGAAGAAGCCGTACTTTGCGACTCGTACCACGAGCGAGCTGATGAAGATACTCATAAAGGACATGATCAAGCTCAACAGCTACTATCTGCCCTTCGAGTACCTGGAGCTCGACAAGATGCAGAAGTACAGGAACGACATCGTCTACGGCCAGAAGGTGAAGGTCAAGGACATGGAGTTCAGCCTCCTCGACGCGGGGCATATACCCGGCAGCGCCATGGTGGACATCAAAGTCGGGGACAAGAAGCTACTATACACCAGCGACTTCAACACCATACAGACCAGGATCTGCCGCGGCGCCAAGGTGCCGAGGAGGAAGTACGACGCAGTCATAATCGAGTCCACGTACGCGATGCACGAGCACCCGGAGAGGAAGCAGCTGGAGGAGGAGTTCGTGAAGGAGATCAAGTCGACGGTGAACGACGGCGGCAAGGTGCTTGTACCGGCCTTCGCCGTGGGCCGCAGCCACGAGATGATAAGCGTCCTCCACGCCCACAAGTTCAAAGGCTACATGCTGTTGGACGGGATGGCCAGAGCCGTGAACCAGGCGATGCTCGATGTACCAGACTCTGTGAAGACCCCCAAAACCTACGCTCAGGCAATGGCCGGGGTCCACATAATAAGGGGCTGGAGGGACAGACGGCAGATCGTCAAGAAGGCGGACGTGATAGTAGCCCCATCCGGGATGCTCCAGGGAGGCACCGTCATGTTCTACATGGAGAAGCTGGCCCAGAACGCCAACAACTCAGTCTACATAGTGAGCTTCCAGGTGCCCGGCACGAACGGCGCCAAGCTTCTGGAGACGGGGATGTTCCCCATAAAGGATCGTGAAACGAGGGTGAACGCAAAGGTGAAGCACTTCGACTTCAGCAGCCACAGCGGGAGGACGCCGCTGCAGAAGTTCCTCAGGGGGCTCAAGGGTAAGCCAGACGTCTACGTCATCCACGGCGAGGAGGAGAGCTGCGACTTCCTGGCCGAGTGGGTCAGGGACGAGCTTGACCTCAAAGGCGTCGCACCGAACCAGGAAGAAGAGTTCACGTTCTAGCTTCTTTCCTGACAAACTTTATATCGTAGCCGCCGCACCATAGCGGATTCTAGGTTTGACGGGAACTGCGGCGAATCAGGAGCCGACGCTCAGGCAGCTCATGAGGGGCAACATCCTCGTGCTCACTGTGAGCCGGATAATATGGAGCCTGAGCATGTCGGTGGTGTTCCCTTACCAGAGCCTCTTCATCCAGGAGCTGGGCGGGAGCAAGCCGGTGATAGGCATGATAACTGCCCTAGGCAACGTGACGGGCATGGTCTTCTACCCGTTGGGCGGTTACCTCGCCGACAAGTCGGGTAGGGCGAAGCTCGTCGGCTACGCCACCATGTTGTTCGCCTTAAGCTTCATCGTGTATGTGCTTGCTCCGACTTGGCAGTGGATGGCCGTCGCGATAGCGTTCCAGCAGCTCGTGCTGTTCTACATGCCGGCGCTAAACGCCATAATGGCTGACTCGATACCGCCGGGCGCGAGGGGAAAGATATTCAGCCTCACCATCGCCATCCCCGAGGCCGTTAGGATACTGGCTCCTTTCCTAGGGGGGTGGCTCATCGAGAGGTACACCCTGGTCCCGGCGATGAGGATGGGGTACACCCTCAGCTTCCTCATGGCCTCCCTGGTCGCGGTGATGAGGATAAAGTACCTCAAGGAGACCATCACGAACACGGGGTTCGAGTGGAACATCCCCGAGATAGTCAGGGGGGCATATAGCGACGTCTTCGAGTCCGTTGGCTGGATAAGGGCCAACATGCGGGGCTACAGCCTCATCGCGATGATACTAGTCTTCACAGGCAGCCTAGTACAGCCGTTCTGGGTCATATACGGCATAGAGATCGTGGGCTTGACGGAGATGCAGTGGGGGACCATATTCCTCATAGCGGGGATAGCGAAGACACTTGTCAGCTTCGGAGTGGGAAACATGGTGGACAGGCTTGGGCCAAAGAAGTGCATGATCATAAGCTTCGTTATCTCGGCGCCCGCCATGCTGGCTTTCCCCTACAGCGCCGGTTTCGTCTCCACGGCAGTCATCTACGTCGCGCTGGTGCTGGGGAACGCGTTCATCTGGATAAGCAGCGGCGTGTTCCTCGCCGACACCATCCCACGCAACGTACGCGGGAGGATAATGGCGGGCCTGGGCCAAGGAGTTAGCCTCGGGATAAGCGGGGGCGGCTACGCCCAAGGTTTCATCCTCTTCGTACCCAGCATGCTGGGCAGCCTCGTGAGCGGCTACATCTACGAGATCAACCCCATGTACCCGTGGTACCTCAACGTCGTCTTCCTGGTGGCCAGCCTCTTCCTCGTGGCAGGGCTCGTGGAGGAGCCCAAGACCGCCGAGGTGTAAGCGAAACCATTAAAACCAAGCATCCTTTCTTTCATGGACACGGAGTGAAAACGTTGCCCATCGAAGTGTTCGACAAGGACGAGTTCGTGGAGCTCTCAGGGAAGGCCACCGAGTGCAGGATCAAGCGGAACCCAGACAACGTAAAGCTCAAGCTGAGTACGAGTAGACGCCTATACACCCTCAAGCTGGAGCCCGGGGACGAGGCCGAGGTCATCTCCAGGCTGGGCTGCCCCACGGTCGAGATCTGATTCCAAGTATACGACCGTTCTCACGTGGCGCCCTCATAATGATCTAGACAATACACTACTCTATGATTGTAAGAAATGAAAAAATAGAGTTAAAAAGGTGAAGGAATTTACAGCTTTTCAAGGTAGGCGATATTGTTTACTACTGAGACTTCGATCTTGCTCTGAAGTTCACGTGCGTCGATTCTCTTCTTGAGCTGAGTTCTCAGATAGTTGGCGTCTTTTCCAGCCACTTCTACCTTTACTAGATCGTGCTCACTTTCTAGGAAGCTATCGATGATAGGGTCATATTTGCTGCCTTTTCTATACTTTCTTGAAGGCTTTTTTTGAACTGGTTTTAAGTCGAACTTTACGTCACTCAATTTCTTCGCCTACTTTTATTCTATATTTCTTTCATTTATATAAGTTGTCATAGATTGTTTTTCGAAGGATGTTTGTTACTCTCTCACGTTGAGAATAATGGGTCAACTATGTGTGCAACCTGAATGTTTACACTTGTAATACACAATATGGAGGTGAATAAGAAAGATCGTTTATACGCAGATACGTTTGACGGCTTCCTTGAAGGTCGATACGCCGAGCTCAAGCTGCTCCAGCGAGACGTACTCGTCGGGCGTATGGGCCTGATCTATGCTGCCTGGGCCGCATATCACCGTGGGGATGCCTGCCCTCGTGTAGTTCACCGCCTCCGTGTAGTAGGGCGCGCCCACTATCCTTGTGCCCAGGATGTCTCTGAGGGTCGTCACTATCCGGCTGTCCAGGGGGACGTCGAGGGGCTCGCTTGCTCTGTGACTGGTCAGCTCGGCTTTGAACTCCGGGTCCTTGGAGGATAAAGAGGCGATCATGTCCTCGAACCACCTCCTCGATATCTCCGGGTCCTTGTGCTCGGGTATGAGCCTGAAGTTCAGGGTCAGCCTGGCCTGGTCGGGGATTATGTTGGACTTGAAGCCGCCGTTCATCATGGTGCACTCCACGGTGGTGGGGCCCAGTAGGGGGTGCCTGGTCTCGTCCAGCTTGCTCTGGAGCCCCCTGAGGGCGTAGAGATAGTCGGCCGCCTTCTGGTTGGCGTTGATCCCGAGCTCGGGCTTGCTGCTGTGGGCTGCCCTGCCGTGGATGAGGACCTTGGCTCCGCCGCTACCCTTGTGGACGGGTATTATCTCCATCATGCTGGGCTCGGGTATGACGCCGCACATGGCGTCGTCAGTAGTGATCTTCTCCTCTTCGAGAACCTTGGTCACGTACCAGCCGCCGGTGTCCTCGCCCGCCGTGAAGACGACGCTGAGCTGTCTCTTGTAGCTCTCCTTGGCAAGCTCCTTCACGGCCTGGAGTATGCAGGCGTCCGGGCCCTTCATGTCGCAGGCGCCGCGGCCATAGATCTTGCCGTTTTTAACAACTGGTTCGAATGGACCGGTCACCTTCCAGAGTCCTAGGTCGCCGGCGAGGACGACGTCGATGTGGCCCGAGAGGACGAGGCCAGGCCCCTTGCCCCGGCCTATCTTGCCTATCACGTTGGCGCGGTCCTTCTCGACGACCTGTAGCTCGGCCTCGAACCCGATGTCCTCGAGGAAGTCCTTGATCCACTGGGCGCAGGCCTGCTCCCGCGCGGGGGGGCCGCTGGTGTCGAAGGCTATCAGCTCCTTGGCTATGTCTACGACCGTCAAGAATATTCACTTCGTTTAAGGTTGGCGAGTGGCTATTTAGCGTTAGAGGTCGTAGTTCTAGGCTGTACGCCGAGGTACTCCCTGATGTTGTAGATGTGCTCCCTCTCGTGCTCCAGGTACCTGCGCAGAACCTTTCTGGTGGACCACCTCTCACCGGGGTAGGACGAGTACTCGGCCCTCGTCAGCGTCAACCCGTTCTTTGCTGGAACCAGTACCCGTAGGGACGCGACGCACGCCTCTCTCACGGCCTTCATCCTCTCTTGGACCGGCAGCTCGTCCACCTGGGACACGGGTCTACCCAGCTTCGCCTCGTACGGCGGGTCTGCCTCGGCGCCGAGGCGGGACAGGTACCACTCCTCGGCGTTGCAGACGTGCCGGAGTATCTGGTTGATGCTCCTGCCCTTACCTGGGGGCACGCTGCATAGCTCCTCGTCGGTTAGGCCGTCCACCGTCCGGAGAATCTCTCGCCTGTTATAGCCCATGAGCCTTATGCATAGAAGCAGAAGCTCGTCGGACACAGGCTCCTCGTCGAACCGGAAAAACGCGACCTCTCCCCCGGACTCGCCCAGCAGCTGTACGCCTGAGACCTCCTCGGTGACCTCGATCACCGGGTCCTCGATGATGGGCGCCTCCTCTCCGTTTCTTCTCAGCCATTCGAGGTGATACTGGAGCTCCTCTCCCAGCTCGTTGAGAAGTTTTTCTCTGCTGGATGCCCTCGCATGGGTGCCTATGAGGCCGACTATTCTTCCATACCAGAGACCGGTGGTCCCGGTCTCGATGGCCGCCAGTTGTCTCACGGCATTAGTTTACGTGACGGGGGTATTATGGTTGGTGCTCCCGCCGGGATTCGAACCCGGGTTCTCCGGCTCGAAAGGCCGGAATGCTTGGCCGGTCTACACCACAGGAGCGCGTACCATTGTTAGCTTACAGCGGCTTTATAATTGTTACCAGTGCGGAGATGTTTTTATATCTGGGTTCTCCGTTATCACAGAGGGTTGGGCCTGTAGCTCAGCTTGGCCTAGAGCACCTGGCTCATAACCAGGTGGACGTGGGTTCAAATCCCTCCAGGCCCACCAACCTCTATAAACCCCGGGTCATTCCATGACCCGGTTATAGTGTCGGCTAAACACTGGACCGAGGAGACTTTCATCGAGAACCCGCTGCTGTTCATACCCGAGCTGCTGGGGCGGCTGGGGAAGGCCGAGGAGGAGGCGAGGCGACTAGAGAGCGTCTTCGGCGAGCTCGGTGTCCCGGAGGATGGTCTGGTCTTGGACTTGGCGTGCGGCGTTGGAAGGCACTCCATCGCGTTGGCTAAACACGGGTTCAGAGTCGTAGGCGTAGACGTCTCACCAGCGTACATAGCGAAGGCGGAGGAGCTCGCCGCCGTGGAAGGCGTGTCCGGGAGCTGCAGTTTCGTCACCGGCGACATGAGGAGGCTGAAAGAGTTTTTAGGCGGCCACAGGTTCGACGCCGCGATCTGCATGTTCACGTCCTTGGGCTACTACGATGCTGATACGGACAGAGACGTGTTGACCCAGGTAAAGATGCGTTCGAGAGACCGAGGCGTGCTAGTCGTCGAGATGATGAACAGAAGCTACGCGGAGAGGAGCCTTACCCGGAAAAGGTTCTCCATGGATGGGGAGATGCTTAGGCTCGAGGAGTCATTCTTCGACAAGGAGGCGTCGAGGCTCCGCGCCGTATGGAGGATGTACAGACCACGCGGACTAGACCTTGAGTACGTCGGCTCCATCCGTTTCGACAACAGGTTGTACACTCGGCGGGAGCTTGTGGATCTCGCTGAGTCAGCGGGATGGGAAAACAACCGGGTCTACGGTGGGCTCGACAGGGGCGAGTTTAGAGAGGACTCCAAGAAGGCTGTCCTGATAGCTTGGTAGGTGTTCTCTTGAAACCCATGGTTTGTGCTTGGTTTTCCCGTGGCTTTAGAGAAAGACTTTAAATCCCTTGTCTCGTTAAGACCGTAGAATCCAAGGTAACTTGGTTTAATCACGTTTAACAGTGAATGACATATGAGCGAAGAAGAGAAACCTGAGGTCTCCGAAGAGGAAGAAGAGGAGACCGAGGAGGAGACTGAGACCACCGAGGAGTCTCCAGAGGAGGCCACGGAGGAGGCCCCCGAGGAGGAGCCCGAGGAAGAGGAGGTCCGCTACGAGAACGCCGTGAACAAAGGCGACTTCATAATGATGGAGATGACGGGCCGCGCCGATGAGACGGGCGAGATCATAGAGACCACAGACGAAGAGCTGGCCCGCGAGGAAGGCGTCTACGACGAGGGCAGAACCTACGGCCCCAGGCTGGTTATCGTGGGCGACGGCTACGTCCTCAGGGGACTCGACCAGCGGCTCCCCGGCGTACCCTTCGACGAGGAGAGAGACATCGAGATACTGGCGGCGGAGGCCTTCGGCGAGAGGGACCCCGCGAACGTGCAGACGATCCCGTACAGGATACTGCGCAGCAAGGGAGTCAACCCTGTGATCGGCGCCGAGCTTGAGATCGATGGGAGGTCGGCCATCGTGAGGAGCGTGGGTGCGGGCAGGGTCCAGGTGGACTACAACCACCCGCTCGCCGGCAGGAAGATCGTCTATAAGCTCAAGGTCACGGAGAACGTCACCGACGAGAAGAAGAAGATGGGGGCTCTCATCGGTCGAAGGTTCTTGGGGATCGATACAGGCGAGTTCAAGCTCAGGAAGACCAAGAAGAAGCTCCGGATAGGGGTTCCTGACCAGATCTTCTTCAGCGAGAACATACAGATCGCTAAGAGGGGCGTCGCCCTGGATATTCTCCGGTACTTCGAGGAGCTCGACGAAGTAGAGTTCTACGAGACCATAAAGCGTAGCTAGGGGTTCGACCCTCTTTGAAGCCCGAGGCAGCCGTGGTGGGCGCGGGCCCGGCGGGGATCCTCGCGGCTACTGTCATTTCTGAGGGGGGGTTCACTACAAAGGTCTACGAGGAGCACCCGGTCATAGGGGAGCCTAACCACTGCGCCGGGTTGCTGAGCGTCACCGGCCTCGGTAAGCTTGGGATCGATCTCTCCGACGAGTTCATACAGAATAGGGTCTACGGTGGACGCGTGTACTCCCCGGACGGAGAGTTTATCGAGATCAGGGATCGGAAGCCCAGGGCGTACGTCGTCGACAGGGGCAGGTTTGACAGGTACCTGGCGGACGCCGCGTCGGACGCGGGGGTGGAGTTCATGCTCTCCTCCAGGGTCGACCGTCTGCGGTTCATGGAGGGTACGTGCATGGGGTTCACGGTGGACGGTGACGTGCACACGCCCTGGATAGTCGTGGACTCGGAGGGCGCGGGGGGCAGGCTGCTCAGCCGCAGCGGGATAGAGACGGGGCAGTCTGGCATACTGACGGGCTACAACACGGAGATCGGGGGCGTGGAGGTTGACCCGGAGCTCGTCGAGGTCTGGTTCGGCGACGAGTTCGCCGAGAGTTTCTATGCTTGGGTCATACCTATCGACGAGAGTACGGTTCGGTGCGGCCTCGGCACCGCCGGAGGGGGCGGCATCGACCGCCTCAAGGGCTTCGTGAGGAGGAGGTTCGGCGCATCCAAGCTGCGAGGGGTGACTGCGGGCCAGGTCTGCACGGGGCCGCCTGTGGATAGGGCCGCGTACAGCGGGCTTCTTCTTGCCGGGGACGTCGCGGGGCAGGTGAAGGCCACCACGGGGGGAGGCGTCGTGATGGGTGGGCTGTGCGCCAGGCTGGCCGGGGAGACGGCCGTCGACGCCCTAGGCTGCGGAGACATATGCTGGGGGCGGCTGTCCGAGTACGAGAGGCGGTGGAGGGGCTTATACGGTAGGGAGCTCAGGACCATGTACACCGCGCGGCGTCTGCTGAACAGGATGACTGACGAGAGGTTCAACGGGCTGCTCGCGGGCCTCATGGAAGCCGATCTTCAGGGCGTGCTCGGGGATCTGGTGTCGAGGGGCGACATGGATCTGCAGGCGGGTGTCATCAGGGAGGCGGTGAGGAACCCGAGGCTGCTGTATGTGCTCCTCCGAGGCGTCGGGGTGGCTGCTCTGGGAGAGCTGGTCTCGTTGCTGAGGTGATGGAGTTGGATGTGGGAGCTGCTTATCCGAGGGTAGTCGAGAGGTACAGGGGTTTCGATATCTGGTTCGACCCGGGGAGGGGCGTGTACTACGCGTCTCACTGTGAGCACACGAAGAGATCGGCTTCAATCGCCGAGGTCAGGAGATGGCTGGACGAGTATAAACGGTAGGCGTCAGCGGATGGTTAACCGATCAATGTTCCATAAAGCATGAAACCTGATTGCCCTATTTCAACGCCATGAGCATTGAGGCGAGCCTCGAGGCTGTGGAGGCGGAGGCACACAGGGAGGGGTTCAGGCACTGTCCACGGTGCGGCTACGAGCTGCCGGACAACCTTGTGATCTGCTGGAAGTGTGGAGCAGTCTTAAAGTAATCGTCTGAACGCGTTTATTGCCCATGCCTCTTGAGTGCTTGGGGTGGAACAGTGATTGAATCTAATCGACTTTTTGAAGCCTCAAGACGCCGCCTGAACCTCAAGAACGGGGTATCGTGGTTCCAAGCCTGCTGCGGTTTCTTAAAGATGTGACAACCAGGAACAGGGAAGCTGGTTTGGTTCGGGTTCAATGTTTTGATGACGTGATAATCGTTCGGTCAATCTTTAAATAAGACTGCATTTGCTTATGGAGTGGTTACGGGATGGCTACTTGCATAAGTTGCGGACGGAAGGTGACGCCCCATGAGAAGGCCGTTAAGTTGAAGTGCCCCAGCTGCGGCGCAGTCACCCTCTGGCGATGCGAGAAGTGCAGGCTCTTCGGCCGTAAGTACAAGTGCCCGGCCTGCGGATTCAACGGGCCATAGACGCCTGAAGGGTCTTTTAAGCCAATTACCTCTGATCCAGTTCTACTTTCTGTTCAGGGGATGCCCTGTTGGAGGCTGCCATAGAGGCCGGATGAGCGGGGCGTGACCTCACTTGGATAGGGTAACCCTTCAATAGCGCCGTCCCACCATACGTCACCATGGACAGCCGTGGCTACAGCCCCAGGGACCTGGCGGTGTACGTCGCCGTATTCATTGGCTTCTACCTCGTGTTCCAGGCGGCGCCTAGCCTGTGGGCGGAGCTGCTGACGGCGAGGGCCAGCTGGGCGGTGATGAGCCTTGGCGGCTTGGAGTCCGGTTACAGGGTGACGGGCGGCCTGGTCTACCTGAGCCTCACGAGCGGTGTGCGCCCCGTCCACGTCTACATCATCAGGGAGTGCAGCGCCATCCACGTCCTCGGCGTCATCCTGGGCCTAGTGGTGCCTCTGAAGCACGGCGGCTGGGCGAGGAAGGCCGCCGCCGTCGCCTTGGGTGCCGCCCTAGTCTTCGTCATGAACGTGAGCCGCGTCGTCCTCACGGTGGTCCTTACTGGGTACGACGTGCCTCCTCTGAGCTGGTGGTTCATCGACCCCACCGTGGAGACCTATCATTATCCTATTAGCTTCGTTTATGGTGTGGTCGGCATCGTGGTCACCATCACCCTCATAGACCGACTCGTCCTCCCCGAGCTGGGCGACTTCCTCGCCGGCCTCCCGGACACCATCCATAGCATTGTCAGGAAGGACGCTCAGCCTTCGCATCCATAGCGGGGATATTGCGCCTTGGATCGACGACTTGGCATTTCCCTTATAATTGGTTACTTATTATAAGCGTTTTTTCTAGGTTTTGGTGGTATTACACTCATCTTTATTTTTTTATCATTTTTATATAAAAATAATATTTTTCTTGTTATAACCTTTAGTTTTAGCTTAAATATTTTTTGTAATTATCTATTTTTACTTTTTAGCTATGATTGAATAGAAATTTTATACAAAGTTATTTACACATTAATTTTCGGTTATTACCGAAGAGGATTTCGAATAACCTCTGTTTTTCCCGTGATCCCTCTCGGTTAACCTTTAAGATCACCACACATAAGCCACCACATAGACTCCTTCAGATCCTACCTCCAAAGAGACCTCTACAAGGCTGTAGAGAAGCTGGGCGACCGCCTCGCAGAAGTAGAACCTCTCATAGGCTGGGAGACCTTCAAACCCATAATCACCGACCTCTACACCAACGACGGCCCCCAGGGAGGCAAACCCAGCATCGACCTGGTGGTGGTGGTGAAGATGCTGGTCCTCCAGGCATGGTACGGTCTCAGCGACCCCGAGCTGGAGAGACAGGCCACGGACCGCATCAGCTTCCGCCGGTTCCTCGGCTACCTTGAATCCATCTCCGACTCCACCACCGTCTGGCTGTTCCGGGAACGCCTCGCCGAGACGGGCCGGGACAGGCTCCTCTGGGCGGAGCTGCAGCGCCAGCTCGACGAGAAGGGTTTACAGGTCAAGAAAGGCGTGGCCCAGGACGCGTCCTTCACTACCAGTGACCCGGGGCATGCCCGGGCTGACAAGCCCCGCGGAGATGAGGCCCAGACACGGAGGAGCAGAGATGGAGCTTGGACCAAGAAAGGCGGCAAATCCTTCTTCGGGTACAAGCTGCACATGAAGATGGACTTGAATCATGGTTTGATCCGGTGTCTGGAGGCGACGGCTGCGAATGTACATGACGGCCGGGTTAACCTGTCCCGGCCTGGTGAGGCAGTGTATCGAGATAAGGGGTATCAGGGTGTGGAGCCGAGAGGCTGGGACGCGTCGATGAGGCGTGGGGCTAGAGGTCGCCCGCATTGTATCTGGGGTCGGCTGAGGAACAGACGTATAAGCAGGAAGCGGTGTCCGGGTGAGCGTCCGTTCGCCGTGATCAAGCGGGTGTTTGGTTCGGGGTATGTGCTGGTGACGTCGGTGCCTAGGGTGCGGGTGAAACTGGTGTTTGCGTGTCTCTGTTTTTACCTTCTCCGGCGTTGTGGTCTCTGATGGGGTAGGCCTGGGGTTCCGGGGGCGGCGGTCCCTTCTGGGGGTGGCGGGGAAGGCCCGGGGCGCCGACCCGCCACGACTTGATAACTACATGACTAATTCAAACATTCTCTAAACGATTATTGAAGTTCATTTATTCCAAGTAATCAGGATGATGAATTTCTCGATATGTTGGTATGGCTTTGTA
>JAEHCT010000237.1 GCA_020697635.1 Candidatus Bathyarchaeota archaeon | reverse complement strand
GGTATAGCAATAAATAGAGTAAATAATGTAGCTAGAATGCTGGGCGACCACATCAGAAGTTATGACTTATTACATATAGACATGAACAATATTCAACACATCAGAGTGGCATATATGAGAGACGACTTAAATGATCTGAAAAACTGTGCATTTCCAGACCCTAATGAGATAGATAATGATGAATTGAACAGGATAACATTATCGAAGCATATCGTCGAAGTAGCAACTAACTTAGAAGACAGTACAGAATATGCTCGATTAGCTTTCAACCTACCCATACCATTTATGGCACAATAAGGCTGGATTAGTGTGATGGATAAAACCTCGGGGAAAGTGCAACGAAGAAACGGAGTCACGCAAGCCTATGTTTATTCATAGTAAATCCTCTCTTATCATTTCAATTATTTGATGAGAGAAGTCTACACATATATTCTACCTTTCTAAACCGCCACCAATTATATACGTCTGCACGCGTGATAAGTGCATAGAATGCGGTGATCTCAGGGAGACGATCAAGGAGTCCGTGGCCTTGCTTGAGGGCTACATGGGATTCAGCCCTATGGTGGACGAGGCCATAGAGTCCCTGAGGGCCGTGGACCAGTGCGTCTCGGAGCCTACGGAGGAGAGGCTCGGCGACTCCAAGCGCAGGCTATCCAGGCTGGCCCGGGACATCGAGCCCTACATGGGCTTCGTTCCTGTCCTCGAGGAGAACCTTGACGCCCTGGCCCCGTGGCTCGAGGCTAGGGCTTGAAGGGGCTCCTGCCGCTGACGCAGTAGGTGCAGATGTGGTCGCGGGGCAGCCCCACCGCCTCAAGTATGTGCTCCTCGTCGTTGTACCGCACCCTGTTGATGCTGGGTAGACCTTGCGAGATCAGGCTCCCTATCTCCTCGAGGCTCTTCCCCTCGTAGGGCCGCGCCGCGAGGGGCTTGTCCGGCGGGTCGCTGAAGCATGGGTGGAATATGGGGGCGTAGCTCACCAGGAACTCCACCTCCCTGGCCCCGGCCTTGATGAGGTTCTGGGCTATCGACTCGCTGACGGTGCCCCTGACGATGCTGTCGTCGGTTATTATCACCTTCTTGCCGTCCACGGTCTCCCTGATGACGTTGTGCTTCAGGTCGGACGCCAGCTTCCTGAACTCCGGGTTGTCGATGATGTACGTCCTCCCCATGTACGCGTTCTTGATGACCCCCTCGTCTGCGGTGAAGCCGAGCCCCTCCGCGACGCCCGTGCAGACCGACCTACCCGAGTCGGGCACGGGGATGACCACCAGGTCGTCTGGGGTCCCCTCCGTGATGCCGTACTCGTCCCTGAGCCCGTGTAGCTCGACGAGGGCGTGGCCCAGCGCCTTACGCGCCGCGTGAACAGTCCTACCCTCTATCACCGAGTCGGGGCGGCCGAAGTAGACCCACTCGAAGACGCAGTGGGCGCGCCTAGGCTCCAGCACCTGGGTCTCCTCGATGCCGCCGTCGTCGATGCAGAGGATCGAGCCTGGGGTGACGTCCCTCCTCACGGTGAAGTGCTCCCCCATGTTCTCCAGGACGTCGATGGGAGCCGACTCGCTTGCGACGTAGCTGCTTGCGTCGTTGGCGGCGACGTAGAGCGGCCTCACGCCACGCTCGTCCCTGGCGGCGTATAAACGGCTCACACTCTCCTCCCTGTCCCAGACGCAGGCCACCAGGCTGTAGTAGGCGTCCCTGTGCTTCCGCATGGTCTCCGCCAGGGCGTCCGTGAACCCGTGACCCTTGCTCAGATATTGGTGGAGGCTCCTCGCGACGACCTCCTCGTTGGTTCCCCCTTCCCGGGGGAAGTAGCCGTCTAGGGCGACGCTGAACACGAATCGCCCATGATGCCTCGACTCGACGGGCGGGAAACCGTTGTCGGCGTTCTCGCCGCTGGCGCACCCTATGACGGCGTAGTCGTTGGGGTGCATGAAGGAGCGGAACCGCTCGCTGAAGACGCCGCTGGCCAGCCCCTTCCCCTTCCACGTCCGCAGGCTGTTGTCGCCGGCCGCCGTGAGGCCGCTGCTCTCCTGGCCCCTGTGCTGTACCCCGTAGAGAACGTGGAGGCTCTTGGTGCAGGCCCCCTGTTTTGAGTATACACCTACGACGCCCTGCATATCCATGATTGATCGTTTAAAACTTAAAAGGTGAGCGGCCCCAATATTGCGCTTTCCATGAAATTTTACATCGAAAGGCAACGACGGCCACCCCCGCCTTATATAGAATACATTCACAAGGTAGCTTCATGGAATCCGAGGATCTAAGGAAGAAAATTAGGGACGCAGTGTTTCTCCTCGAGAACTACAGGGGCTTCGGCCCCATGGTGGGTGAGGGCATCGACGCATTCAAAAGGATTGACGCCTGCGTGGCGGAGCCCACCGAGGAGCGGGTCGCCGAGGCTAAGCTCCTGCTGGAGAACCTAAACAGGGAGATCGGGCCCTACCAGAGCTACGTGCCCACCGTCACCCTGGCGCTTCAGGAGCTCACCGCGTGGTTCAAGGATCAGTAGCCTCGCCGCCGATATCTTCGAGGTAGGCACTAATCCTCGACGATATGAACTCTACATAGTACTCTGTACTCCTCTGAGAGTCCACGCCGTTCACGTATTCGCTGTAGATGTTATACGCCTCCTCGTCGCCCAGCTCCCTCAAGGCGTCGAGCATGGAATCCTTGCGGATGTCCGTCGCACCGTGGACCACGGCGAGGAACTTCGCCGCCTCCCCCGCAGAGATCCTTAGAAGGTGGGGGCTGTCTCTGAACCGTTCGATGTTCTGAAGTAGCTTCCCAGCCCTCCACGCTGCCAAGTCGCTGGGGTCGTACCTCAATATGATGTGGGCGACTTCCTCCCCGTAGATCACCCTGTGGTGCGCCAGGAAGTCTGCCTGGTAGAAGGTTAGGAACTTGAAGTCGTACCCGCTCCCGATGGGGTCCCCAAGCTCCTCGACGGTGACCCACGGCAGGTCCACGCAGAGG
>JAEHCT010000236.1 GCA_020697635.1 Candidatus Bathyarchaeota archaeon | reverse complement strand
GGGGATTACGTTTTTGTTCTTGTTTAGTTTAAAAAGAGGCTGTTATGGGGCTTATTTACATGAAAAGAGACTGGGGTCTACTGGGATAGGTTGATCCCCCTCTCCCCCTACATTATCCCGAGTAGGGCAAGGACTGTTTTGACTAGTGCTCGTGTTATCTGTGGCAGGGATTCCGTGTCTACCCACTCGTTTGCCTCGCAGGTGTTTCCCCCGGACGGCCCCATTATGATGGTGGGCACTCCCCCATGCACGGCGATGTGGTTGGTGTCCGCCACGCTCCGCGCCAGAGCCAGCTTAACCTCCTTTCCCAGTTCTGCTTCGAGGTTTCGTTTCGCCGTCTTTACTAGCTCCGAGTCGGGAGGGGTGATGTAGCTGGTGGGCGCCGGCGTGGGGCGTTCATCCCAGGCCAACTCGTAGCGGCCCTCGATCCCGGCGTCGACGATCATCTGTCTCATCTGCTGGGCTGCCTCCTCGACGCTCTGACCCGGCAGTATGTGCCTGTCGACGGTTACCTCGGCGAGCTCAGGCACATATATCTTGTCTCCGCCACTGTGAAACCCTGTGACGCAGAGGCTGCCCCTCATCTGGTACTCCTGTATGCAGCCGAACCCGTCCGGCTTATGCTTCTCAAACTCCGCGACCACCTTCGCTGCGTCCACTATTGCGTTGACCCCCTCGTCGTAGGCTGCGCTCACTGAGCTCCCGTAGAACCTGAGCTTGAAGACGTGTCTACCCAGTTGCCCTATGAGAATCGTCGCGTGTGCAGCCGGCTCAGGCACGACGCAGTGCCTGCAGTCTCTTAGCATCCCTGTCTTGATTAACGCGTGGACGCCTCGGCTCCAGTACTCCTCGTCGCTGGTGCCGCTGATTATCAAGTCGCCGCCCAGTTTGACACCGGACTTCACTATGGCTTCAACCGCTGCCAGTGCACAGGCTACTCCTCCCTTCATGTCGTGGGCGCCCAGCCCGTAGAGCCTGCCATCCTCTTCTACTGCCTTGAATGGATCCGTTTCCCATCCCTCGAAGGCATCGAATGTGTCGATGTGGAAGTTGAGCATCATCTTGGGTCCGCTTCCTCCCTTGAGGACCGCTACCACCGTGTCTCCAGCCTCCTCCACGGGGAGCCTAGTGATGTCGCTCAGCCCCAGTTCAGTGAAGTAGTTGATAATCCAGTCAGCGATCCGCTGCTCATTACCCGTCTCCGATGGTATCTCGACGAGGGTCTTGGTGAGCTTCACCACCCTCTCACCTGAAATAAAGTCCAGTGGATTCATGTTGTTTGAGGATAATGCTCAAGACAGACGTAATAAAATGATTGACTAAGAGGTTCTCTACCTCAAGTCAACCTATGAAGGACAGAGATTCATTTATTGCATATTTTTGTTAAATCCGAGACTTCTCCCAGCCAATATATGCGTTAAACTTAAATCACCGGTTGGGGTGGGTTGATCGGCTCGGTGAGGTCTATGAGCTGCACAGTGGTTGTTGACGGTTTCTACGGGGACGGTGGAAAAGGAAAGATAGTTTCATACCTCGTGGTGTCGGAAGACGCCGCGGTCTGCGCGAGGGGCGGTGTGGGGCCCAACGCTGGCCACACCGTCGTCAAGGACGGCGTCAAGTACAAGCTCAGGATGGTGCCCTGCGGCTTCGTGAACGAGAGGACCATCCAGCTGATAGGGCCTGGCGTGCTCGTGAACCCTGAGATCTTCCTGAAGGAGATCGATGAGACGGGCACAGGGGGACGCGTAGGGCTAGATCCCCAATGCGCCATCATAGAGCCCAAGCACATCGAGCTGGACCGTAAAGGCCACCTCAAGGAGAAGATAGGTACCACTGGGACCGGAACCGGCCCCTGCAACGCCGACAGGGCCATGCGCACCGCGAAGATGGCGAGGGAGATACCCGAGCTTGAGCCCTACATGAAGGACGTGCCGCAGCTCGTGAACGACGCGCTGGACGGCGGCGAGAACGTTATAATTGAAGGGACGCAGGGAACCTACATCAGCCTCTACCACGGGGGATACCCGTACGTCACCAGCAACGACGTGTGCGCCGCCGCCACATGCAGCGACGTCGGCGTCGGTCCGACGAGAGTCGACGAGGTGGTGCTCGTCTGCAAAGCCTACGTGACCCGTGTAGGCGAGGGGCCTTTGGAGGGCGAGCTTAGCAGCGAGGAGGCTAAGAGGAGAGGCTGGGATGAGTACGGCACCGTCACGGGCAGGCAGAGGAGGGCGGCCCCCTTCAACCACAGGCTGGCGAAGAGGGCGGCCATGATCAACGGGGCGACGCAGCTCGCTATAACCAAGATGGACATACTGTACCCTCAGTGCAAGGGCGTGAGCAGCTACGACGACGTGCCCGAAGTGGCGAAGGCTTTCATAGCCGAGATCGAGGAAAAGGTCGGGCTGCCAGTTACGCTAGTAGGTACCGGCCCCGGCGTAGAGGAGATCATAGACAGAAGATAGCTAGCCGAACAAGCCCCTCTTCTTACCGAGTTCTCGTTCCAGTTCCTCTATGAGCTGCCGCTGCTTTCTGGTGAGCCTCTTGGGAACCTTGACTATTACATGGACCAGCTGGTCCCCCTGCCCGAATCGCCCGGGGATCCCCTTCCCCCTCATCCTGAGTATGTCGCCGTTCTGAGTGCCGGATGGAACCTTCAGGCTCTCGGCTCCTCTGAGTGTGGGCACCTCTATCTCGGTGCCCAGCGCCGCCTGGGGGAAGGATACCTCTGCCTCATAGATTACATCGGTGCCCCGCCTGATCAGGTGCTTATGAGGCTTGATCCTGACGATGACGTAGAGGTCGCCCGGGGGGCCTCCGTACCTTCCCGCCTCGCCCTGGCCGCGGAGGGTTAGGTAGACGCCGTCATCGATGCCCTCAGGCACGGAGACCTGTATGGTGCGCCTCTTCTCCTCTAGGCCGTTGCCGCCGCAGAGCTTGCAAGGGGTCTCGGCTAACCTTCCTCTTCCGTTGCA
>JAEHCT010000235.1 GCA_020697635.1 Candidatus Bathyarchaeota archaeon | reverse complement strand
GGAAGCGGGCCACGTGACGCGGCCCCTGGACCGCTCCCGGCTCCTCGAGTACATCCACGCGTCGCCCCAGAACCAGCTGCGGCTCAACCTCCAGGAGCCGGACCTCGTGGCGGAGGCCCTGAAGGAGCCCAGCCTGCTGGAGGCCCTCCGGGACGACCCTGTGCTGTTCAGCAGGCTCATGCTAGGCATAGACCCCACCTCATACCAGAAGGAGCTCCTCACGTCCACCAGCAAGAGGATGCTGGTCAGGTGGCCCCGCCAGTCGGGGAAGACCCGCACCCTGGCCCAGCTTAGCATATGGCACGCCTCGTTCCACGCCGACCACACCATCCTCCTGGTCGCCCCCAGCGAGCGCCAGAGCGTCAACCTCCGCGACGAGATACACAAGCTCCTGGGATACATACCCCAAGGCGCGCGGCGCAGCCTCATATCGCGCACCACCCGCACCAGGATATACTTCCGCAACGGCAGCAGGGTGGTGGCCCTCCCCAACAGCGAGTACACCATCCGCGGCTACACGGCCCACCTCATACTCGTCGACGAGGCCGCGTTCTTCCAGAACGACGAGTCCATCCTCCGCCACGTCATGATCCCCATGCTGGCCACCACCGGCGGCAGGCTCATACTCAGCAGCACCCCATGGGGAAAAGGCACCATGTTCCACCGCCTCAGCCAGGACCCCGACTACCAGCAACTCCACATCACCTGGCACACGGCCAGCGACGAGGGAGTCTACAACCCAATGTTCCGACGGGAGATACTGCGCACCAAGGAGACCAACCCCCTAGCCTACGAGACAGAGTACATGGCCGAGTTCGCCGAGGACAGCAACACCTGGCTCACCACCCACCTCCTCACCGAGGCCATCGACCCCGACCTGGAGTACCACCCCTACGACAAGCCTCGAGAAGGCACGTACTACGTGGGGATAGACCTGGCCGAACGCGTAGACCACAGCGCCATCGCCGTCGTGGAGAGAGGCCCCGTCTACAGCCTCGCACACCTACACAAGTTCCCCCTAGGCGAGCCCCTCACATCCGTCATCGGCTACGCCAAGGTCCTCGCCGCCAACTGGAAAAGCGTCCACGCCTGCTACATAGACCACACCAGGCACGGAGACCACATAGTCAACGACTTCAACGCGGCAGGCCTCCCCGCCCACGGCGTCACCTTCACCCACAGATCCAAGATGCACATGGCCGAACTCCTCAAGACCCGCCTCACAGACCACACCCTCAGGATACCGTACCACCGCGAAACCTTGGCCGAGCTCAACACGCCCACCTACCACCTCACCCGACAAGGCACAATCCAGTACGACCACCCACCAGGCACCCACGACGACGCCTTCTGGGCCACCGCCCTAGCCCTACAGGCAGCCGACGAAAAACCGCCACCAGGCAAACCCCTAGCGAGAACCGCATAGACAAACGGACAAACGAACACACCCCCCACCCCCCATCCGAGCAGCCCCACCCCCGCACTCGCCTAAAAACCTCAACCAAGTACACAAAAAACCAGGGCGCTGAGCCCATCCACCCGACTCGTATGCGTGCCCCATTAGCCTCTCGGCTTCTCCATGCGGGCGCGGTGATCCCTCCCCCGATTGGGAGCTCAGATAAAAAAACCCTACAACCAAAACATCCTACAATGATACTCGAATGAAGTTTGCATGTATAATATAAAAAGAGAAAATAGAGAAGTTTATTGTTTCTTCAACATTGGGCCGACGAAGTAGCCGACGACTACGCCTATGATGAGGGCAGCGACTGCAGCCAACTGCATGGTGCTAGCGCTGCTCTTAGCCGCCGACAGATCGGCTTCCAGAGACGCCTTCTCGCCCGTTAGAGTGCTGACCTCTCCCTCTAGGCCGGTCTTCTCCGCCTCCAGCGCAGCGACATCGGTCTCCAGACCCGCCACATCGTCCGTCAGACCCGCTACGTCGCCCTCAAGCATAGAGACAGTGGCACCCATGGCGTTACGGACCGCCAAGTCAAGGATGTTACCGAACAAGACGTCCCCCTGCTGCGGGTTCCCAGACGTCAGGTTGTACCGCGAAGGCTTCTGCAGCTCCGGCTTGTACATGGGCGAGTAGTGGCTGAAAGGCGCGTCAGACGTCGCTATGACGTAGTTGCTGTTAGGCATCTCCTCGAGCACCATCATGGCGAAGGCCCCCTCCTGCCCCGGGCTATGCGCCTCAGGGGCGGGAGCGGACTCGTCGCTGATGACGCCGCTCTCAGAAGAAGTCATGATAACGTAGACGCCGTCGATGTCAGTCTCCTCAAGACCATAGTAGTTACCGTTCAGGTACCCGACTATGACTCCACAGCCGTGGAACTGGGCGTACGATACGCCGGCGACCAGGAAACTGTACTCGGGCGCACAGTTCTCTGACACACCCTTAACCCTGTAAGCCGCGTCGAAGTTCACCAACGGGTCCTGGGTCTCGCCGTGCTCACCGCGCAGCTTGCTCCCGACCGCCTCCAGGGCGGCGTTAGCGTCCGGCGGCCTCAGCTCCTGGCCGTCCGGGTAGTCGCTGTCCGAGGCCACCCAGAGCAGCTTGCTGCCCTCGTCGAACCAAGCCGTCAAAACGGCGAGCTCCGCCTCGCTGTACTCCACCGCAGGGTCCGCCTGTATCATGACGAGCATGTCTACCCCCGACAGGTCATCCGCCGTAAGGTCTCCAGTCACGACACCCCAGTCAACGAACGAGTAGTCCTCCATGGCAGCCTTGAGGTTATCATCAGCCTCGAGGGCGCCTTTCAGGTGGACCACCACCTTCCCACTTGACTCCGCACCAACAAGCGCTATGGATGTCATCGACATGAAGAGAGTCGATAGAAGAACAAGTCCAATGAATCTATTTTTCATGGTATTTCTCCGGTCTCAAATAGCAGCGAACCGCATAAAAGCTTTCTCAAGGCAACCAAGCAGAATTTAAATGCTGTAAATACGATAACGACTCAAGGTGAAAACCGTGGACAAACGGGTGTTGATAGGAATAGCTGTCGTTGCGATACTT
>JAEHCT010000234.1 GCA_020697635.1 Candidatus Bathyarchaeota archaeon | reverse complement strand
TCGGCATAGGGAGTGGAGGCTCCCCGCAAGGACCTGGCTGGTGGGGATAGGAGGCATATTCGGGTACCACTTCCTCATATTCACTTCCTTCAAGTACGCCCCGGTGGTGGAGGCTAACCTCCTCAACTACCTATGGCCACTCCTCATAGTAGCTCTCAGCCCCGTGGTACTCCCCGGATACCCGCTGAGGCGGCACCACGTCGTAGGGACGCTGACGGGGTTCGCCGGGGCGGCACTCATAGTCACCGGCGGGAAGCTCAGCCTCAGCCCAGCCAACCTACCGGGGTACCTGATGGCGGCGGGCGCCGCCCTCACTTGGGCCCTCTACTCCCTACTCACCAAGCGGGTTCCGCGGTTCCCCACTTCGGCCGTCGGAGGCTTCTGCGCCGTATCGGGAACCATCTCCACCCTGCTCTACCTCGTAAGCGGATCAGGGGCGCTGTACTCGCCGAGCCCAGCCGAGTGGTTATTCATCGCCCTCCTCGGGCTGGGCCCCATGGGCGCCTCGTTCTTCCTGTGGGACACGGCACTGAAAGAAGGCGACCCCCGTATAGTTGGGGCCCTGAGCTACCTCACGCCCACGCTGTCGACCCTCTGGCTGGTCCTGCTCGGCGGCGAGGCCCTCACACCCGTCTCCGGTGTGGCTATGCTCCTACTCGTGGCGGGCTCACTGATAGGCAGCCTGGACCTGCTCAGGGGACGCAGCCGGTGAAAAAAAGGTGGGTCAGCAGCTCTCCACGAGTTCCCTGACCCTGCGCTTGGCGTCCTTCATGATGTCCTTGCCATGGGTGTAGATGAAGGCGTCGAAGTCGTAGTCCAGCAGCCTCCTCATCCCCCGGGTGGCTTGCCCCACGTCCAGACAGTAGCGCTCAGGCGGCGGCGTCAGGTTGCCCTCCGGGTCGCCGAAGATTGTATCCCCGCCGATGACGGCCTTATGCCTCCGCAGGTAGTAGCTGCAGTTCCCCTCAGAGTGCCCCGGGACGTGGATCACCTCGATGCCGCCGCACACCGGCACCACCTCCCCGTCCTTGAGCCCATCGACGTCGACGCCGGTGGCCTCCTTGATGAGGGGCGCCTCCAGTTTCTGCGACTTCACGGGGGCACCCGTAAGCTCCACCAGTCTGGGAAGGTTCTTGATGTGGTCGCCGTGCTTGTGGGTGATGAGTATGAGCTTCACGTTCCCCCACTTCCTGCCAATCCCATTGAGCTCGTTCTCGATATTCTGGACGTGCTGCTCCGTCATCCCTCCATCCACGAGGACTACACCCTCTCCGCAGTCCAGTAACCAGGACTCCATGGAGTGGTCCTTCGCCTCGCTGTGATCCATGCTGTAGACTCCGTCAAGTATCTTGACCAACTAAACACCAGGAATCAATAACCGGTTGGGCTTAAAACTGTCTCCACAAGCGAGGTTAAGACCCGGTGCTGCAGAGACAGGGTATATCATGTAAAAAAGATAAAAGTGCTCCGCGAGTAGTCAAACCAGATGGATAAGGAATCATACTCTGAATTGAGGAGGCACGTCGAAAAAATAAGGGTAGTCGACACCCATGAACACCTGCCCCCCGAGAAGGAGCGGGTAAGTGAGGAGGTCGACGTGCTGGCCACCTTCTACCAGTACTACGCCTCCGCGGACCTCATCTCGGCCGGGATGCCCGAGGACGAGTTCGTGAAGATCTGGGACACGTCGCGGGACCTCGGCGAACGGTGGGAGATCTTCGAGCCTTGGTGGGAGAAGACTAGGAACACCGGCTACGCCAGAGCCCTGGAGACAGCGGCCAGAGGCCTCTACGGCGTCGACGGCATCTCCAAAGACACGTACGAGACCCTCTCGAAGAGGATGCAGGAGAGAAACCGTGTGGGGCTCTACTCTTGGGTGCTCAAGGAGAAGTCCGGGATCGACGTCTCGATACTGGACACCGGCGTCTACGACATCGACAAGAGCCTGTTCGCCCCCGTCCTGGAGTTCAACGAGATGCTAAGGGTGAGAGACCGGACAGCCGTAGAGGCTATAGGGTATTCCATGGGTGGGCGCATACATACCCTGAACGATCTGTGCAACGCGGTGAAGGCGAGGTTCGACCGACTGCAGGGCAGTGTTGTGGGGGTGAAGATACCCACGGCATACAATCGGCCTCTGTTCTTTGAGAAGACCTTGTTCTCCGAGGCTGAGGAGGCGTTTAACGAGATTTTCAGGATGAGGCTGTTCAAGAGGTTCGAGGTCCCGCCGAAGGGGGATAAGAGGGTTCCGGCGGACGTCGGAGCCGAGGAGCTGCTGCCCCTCCAGAACTATTTGGTTCACCTGATCGTCCAGGAGGCGGAGAGGAGGAGACTGCCCATACAGATCCATACGGGCCTCCAGGAGGGGAACGAGAACATCGTCACCCACTCCAAGCCGACGCACCTGATCAACCTCTTCATGGAGTACAGCGACGCCCAGTTCGACATCTTCCACGGAGGCTGGCCCTACTCCTCGGAGCTGGGGGCCCTCGCCAAGAACTTCCCCAACGTCCACATCGATATGTGCTGGATGCATATAATCAGCGACACCAGAGCCCGCTCTGCCCTCTCCGAGTGGCTCGACGAGGTCCCAGCCAACAAGATCATGGGCTTCGGTGGAGACTACGCCTTCGTCGAGGGGGCCTACGGCCACGCGATGATCGCCAAGGAGAACATCGCACGCGTCCTAGCTTCGAAGGTGAACGACGGAGTCTATAGCATCGACGAGGCGAAGAAATACGCTGAGTGGCTTCTACGGGATAACCCCATGAGGCTCTTCTTCCCCAAACGAGCCTGAGGACGATCTCGTCCTCCCTTAACAACTATTATTGGCAGAGAGATGGCACCGGGGAAGGGATTTGAACCCCTGCGTCCTTATGACGATTTAAGTGCATGAATCTGGATGACTTGAGAGCACCACTTATTCTAGATGGAGTTTGGATAGGATCTACACTTCTTCAGGGTCGTCGTTCGGCTCTTTTCTCTCCGCCTTGATGTCTTCCAGTTTTGTACGGAAGTTAGACTCT
>JAEHCT010000233.1 GCA_020697635.1 Candidatus Bathyarchaeota archaeon | reverse complement strand
GGGAATGCATGTGACCGTCATGATCGTGGACGGCGACACCACGTACACCTGGCGGAGCCTCCACATGGCCCCGCGGAGAGTAGCCGCCCCAGGCCTCGTGCACCTCGGAGGCTTCCTTCCCTTCGTCATGGGCCGAGCCCTCCGCCTGAGAGCCAGGCAGACCCCCATAGCAGTCGCGGGCGGCTGCCTGAACCCGGACAGGGCGCTCTGGTTCGCGAGCCTTTATCACCGGCACAGCGGCCGAGGCGCGGGGAGGACCGTATGGGGCATGGCGGATAGCATGGGAACCGGCCTCACGGGGGTCACCTGGGAGATGATGGATATGGTTCACCACTACCCGGTGGTATTAATCAGAGTCAGAGAGAGCTGAGGCCACCGAAGAGGGCCCTGTCCTGAACATAGGATCTACCGAGCACGAGGGAGATGTAGGCCTTCTCGAGCTCCTTCCCAAGGTAGGCGGCGTGGTCCAGCTTCGAGACGAGGCCCTCCCTTATGATGGTCTGGTAGATCATCTGGGCGTTTCTTCCCCTGACTATCACGTCGGGCTCCTTCTCACCGGGCGGGTAATGGATGGCCGCAATCTCGCCCCGCTCCCTGTCGACGGCTATCTTGAACCAGCCTGTCCTGTCGGGGCTGAACTCGGTCTCCGGGTAACCATGGACCGTCTCGGCCTCTGGGTGCCCCGTATATGGTTCCTCGACCCAGCGCTTCTCCTTGAGCACCAGAAGGTCTACGCCCAGGTCCTTAGGGAGCGTGCCCCGCCTCTCGGCGAGGAACATCATCTTTGAAGCCTCCACGGCCTCCCTGACGCCGCCCCTGTTCTTCACGCTGTGCTCGGGGACGTGGAGCATGTCGGCGCCCACCTCCGCGGCCAGCGCGGTTATGGCGGCGTTCACCCCCGTTGAGTCGGCGTCTATGAGCTCGGTGACGTTGCCTATACCGAAGAGTATTGGTGTCTCAGGCTCCTCCACGTGGAAGAGCTGAAACGCCTTGAGGGCCTCCACGAGCCCGGGCCTCAGTAGTGGCTCGACAACCAGGTCTGCTACTATGTTCGTGACACCATGCTCCCTGGCTAAGGCCATGTTCCTGTGCATCATCTCGACTCGTTCATGGGCGTCCCTCGGCAGCACGCCCTCCCTCATGTTGGTGGGGAGGACCACGGCCGCCACTTCGTCCAGTGCGTGGGCGACCTCCTCGATGTTTCCCGCGTCGAGGCTGAGCACCAGGTCGACGCCCGCGTCCACCGCGGCCTCGATCTCCATGGGCTCAAGGGAGTCTATGCTGATGGGCATCTCCGTGGCCTCCCTGACGGCGTCCACGATGCCCCGTATGGACTCCGGCCTCGGGTCGCGGGCCAGCATACCGATGTCTATGAGGTCGGCGCCCTGGGCCTCGTAGTAGGCGGCCCGTCTTGTCACGTCGCCCAGATCCAGGAGGGGCGCGTTCACTATCTCCGCGACCACCCTCATGGGGAAGCCGGGGCCCACAGGCACCTTCCATTCTCCTCTGCCTAGCACTATGCCGCCCCTCTCCTCGAGGACCCTCCGCCAGTCCCGGTCCACCGCCTCTATCTCCTTCAACGCCTTGGACCGGATGACGTCGGCCACCTGCTCGTTGGCCGGCGCCGTCTTAGAGAGCTTCACATCGTCCCTGATCACGAGGGGGAGGTCGGCAGCGTGGATGGGCCCCTTGTAGGTAGGTACTCCGGTGGCCTCCTCCACTGGGGACACGTCACCGTTCACTGATCCTGGTAGAAGGATCATGTCGTAGCCACTCAGATCTAGGCCGCCTAGCTGTTTGGCGGCGTAGCCTGGGGTGATGAAGGCGGCGACGGTGACCGGCAGCGTGTGGACGTCGACGCTGTGGCTCAGGTCCGCCGTGTGTCTCCGGACCTCGGCCTCGGCGAGGGTCCCCGTGACTATGAGTACCCTCAACTCATCCACCGGATACCGTTATCACGGCGCCCCTGTTATCGGGGCGTGAGGAGAAAGCGTCGCCTCCGCCGGTCTCGTCCAGCATGGCCTGCAGGCTCCCCGTGAGCTCCTCGGCGTGGCTCTCGCTCTCGGCGAGTCCGTAGTATGCTGGGCCCCAGCTGCTCTGCCCGGCCCCGTAGGCGCCCTCGGCGAGGAGGTGGTTCACCCCCTCCTCTATCCTGGGGTGGCCGTACCTGCCACCCTGGACCTCGACCCAGTAGTCGCCGAACATGCTGTCCATAGCGGTCATGGAGCCGCCGAACGCCTCTATGTCCCCCTCGATGATGGCGGGGATCATCTGGAGCAGCACCACGTGGGAGACCTCGGCGACGAGGCTCCGGGGCGGAGGCTCCAGTCTCTTGAACGCCACGGTCTCCTTGTCGCCGCTGACCCTGTTCTTGATCTTTGGTAGGCCGATGACGAACCGCCACTTCTCGGGGACGTCGGCCCGGAATATCAGCGGCGGCACCATGTCAGGGTCGTCGACGGGGCGGCCGCCGTCCACTATGAAGCCTCCCCGCATGAAGGCGTGTGTGCCCACGCCGGAGCGCCTGGACCGCCCGAGCCGCCGGGCGAGTTCAATCACGCCGATGTCTATGCCATAGAGCCGCGACACGGCGGCGCCGACGCTGAGGGCGAGCTGGGTGCCAGACCCGAATCCATAGTGCTCGGGGATGTCCGTCTCCAGCCTGATGTTTGCTCCGCCTTCCACTCCGAGTAGCTCGAAGACCTTTCTGGTGTATTCCTCGAGGCGTTTCACTCTGTAGCCCTCGAACGAGACGGTGTCAGACTCGCTGGCCCTGAGTATGAGGGTGGGCTCCTCCGTGGCGACTCCGACGCTGCCGTGCATCCTGCCCAGGTCCCCCCGCATGTCTATGATGCCGAAGTGGAGCCTGCTGGGCGCCCTGACGGTGACCTCTATGCCTCAGACCTCCATCTCTCAAGCAGCCGCTCAAGCCTGTCCGCGGCCTCCGCCTCCGGGGAGCCGCTGGCCGAGACCCTCCTGACGACGCCTATGCACTCCCGTACCTTCTCTTCCAGTTCAAGTGCGTCTC
>JAEHCT010000232.1 GCA_020697635.1 Candidatus Bathyarchaeota archaeon | reverse complement strand
CGCCTTGGTGTCGACCCTTATGAGGGCCGGGGCTGCGCTCCTCTGGGTGTGCTGGAGGGCGGCGGCGAACTTGACGCTGTGGGCCGGATAGACCCTGTCGTCGTGGTCGGCTGTGGTGACCATGGTGGGCGGGTACCTGTTGGGCCTGAGGTTGTGGTATGGGCTGTACGTCATGAGGGCTTTGAACTCGTCAAGGTTCTCGACGGAGCCGTAGTCGCTGGTCCAGCCCCAGCCCACTGTGAACTTCTCGAACCTGAGCATGTCCATGACGCCGACGGCGGGGACCGTGGCGCCGTACAGCTCGGGGCGCTGGGTGAGGCAGGCACCCACGAGGAGGCCGCCGTTGCTCCTGCCGCTTATGGCGAGCCTCGGCGTGCTCGTGTAGCCCTCGGCTATCAGATGCTCGGCTGCGGCGATGAAGTCGTCGAAGACGTTCTGCTTAGCCAGCTTGATGCCCTGGTCGTGCCATTCTTTGCCGTACTCGGCTCCGCCGCGGAGGTTGGCGACGCAGAGGAGGCCGCCCATCTCCATCCAGACAAGGTTGCGGACGTTAAAGAACGGGGTGATGCTTATGTTGAAGCCCCCATAGCCGTAGAGGTAGCAGAGGTTGTCGGCTTTGGGCTCCAATCCATTCTTATGGGTGACGTACATTGGCACCTTGGTGCCGTCTCTGCTCGTGTAGAAGACCTGCTCGGTAAGGTAGTCGCCTGGGTCGAAGCCAAGCTTGGGCTCCCTGTAGACGGTGTTAGCCCTCTTCTCCAGGTCCACTCGGTATATGGAGCCCGCGTGGATGAAGCTGGCGTAGTGGTAGAACGCCGTGGTGTCGGTTTTCCTGCCGGTGAAGCCTGTTACTGTGCCCATCCCCGGCTGTTTCACCTCCCAGAGGGGCTCCCCCGTCTTGGAGTAGACCGTCACCACGCTGTGGGCGTCGCGGAGGTGGACCGTGAGGAACTGGTCGTTCACCATACTCACGGATTCGAGGGCGTCCTCCTTCTCAGGTATTACTTCCTTCACCTCGCCGGGTTTCCGTGTGTCTATGGCTGCGACCCTGCCCATGGGGGCGTCCAGATCCGTGAGGAAGTAGAAGACGTCGCCGTCGTTGGCGACGAACCTGCACTTGTAATGGAACCCCTTCACCAGCTCCACCACGCCGCCGTCCCCCGTCAGCTTCCTGTAGAAGACCTGGTTCTCTGGGTAGGTGCCCCGGGTCACCGTTATTACTAGGTAGCCGCCGTCCTCCGTGACCTGTCCGTGGAACCTCCACTCCTTCTCGTCGTCCCGCCTGTAGACGAGCTCGTCCACGCTCTGCGGGTCGCCGACCCTGTGGTAGTAGAGCTTCTGGTAGTAGTTGGCCTCCTTGAGGGCCTCGCCCTTGGGCTCGTCGAACCTGCTGTAATAGAAGCCCCGATTGTCGTGGGTCCAGGACGCGGCCGTGAACTTGGTCCACATGAGGTGATCCCCCAGGTCCTCACCGGTATCGACCTCCCTGATCCTCCACTCCTGCCAGTCTGAGCCTGCGCTGCTGACGCCGTAAGCCAGCAGCCTCCCGTCCTCGCTCACGTCGTAGCCCGTGAGGGCGACAGTCCCGTCCTCGCTGAGCTTGTTGGGGTCGAGGAGCTCCCGGGGCTTCCCGTCGGGGCCCTCCATCCATAGGAGCAGCGGCTGGTTCCTGAGGCCGTCGTTGTACGTGTAGAAGTGCCTTTCTCCCCGCTTGAAGGGGATGCCATACTTCTCATAGTCCCAGAGCGTGGTCATCCTCTTCCTGATCCGCTGCCGAGCAGGGACCTTCTCCAGGTAGTCGAAGGTGACCCTGTTCTGGGAGTCTATCCAGGCCCGGGTCTCCTCGCTGTCTATGTCCTCAAGCCACCTGTAGGGGTCGGGCACCTCGACGCCATGGATCACGTCTACGTGGCCCATCCTCCGGCTTGGAGGGTAGTTGAACTCGGATTTTCTAGGCAAAAACGCCACCATGAGATAGGTGGCTGGGGGTTCTTAAAACAGCATCCTAGACGCTGAAGGGGGAGACGAGGGCCTTCTCGGCTGCCTCTCCGCCGCTGTACGCCATGGGTGTGCCGTCGGCGCGCCAGCAGGCTCCGCCGTGCATCTGCCCCCTCTCGTCCACCATGACGCCGTTCATGCCGCCGGCCACCTTGGGCGTCTCCATGATTTCGTGGCCCATCCTCCGGAGCCTCTCCAGGGTCTCGTCGCCGAAGCCGGGCTCTACCTGTAGTTTCCCCTCCGGCGTCCCGGAGACGCCCATGGTCCAGACCCGTGGGGCCTCGAAGGCCTGCTGTATGCTCATCCCGAAGTCTATGACGTTCACAAGGGCCTGGCAGATGGCGGGGAATATCCTCGTGCCGCCGGGGGTGCCGAGGCAGAGGAACGGTGAGCCGTCCCGAAGCACGAGGGTGGGCGCCATGCTGCTGAGCATCCTCTTGCCGCCGGCGACGGAGTTGGCCCTCCCGGGCCGAGGGTCGAAGAGCCCCATGCAGTTGTTTAGCAGCACCCCTGTGCCTGGCACCGTCACCGTGGACCCGAAGAGGGCGAACAGCGTCTGCGTGGCGGCGACGATATTTCCCTCCGAGTCCATCACAGAGACGTGGGTCGTGTTCTGACTCTCGGCTTGGTACCTGCCGGGGTCGCCGAAGCCGTAGGTCTTGGCCGCTTCACCGATCTCCTTGACCCTCAGCGCCGCGTACTCCTTGGAGGTCAGCCCCTCCACGGGCACCGGGACCCTCCACGGGTCCCCCATGTACCGCTGCCTGTCCGCGAACGCGATCTTGAGGACCTCGGCGAAGAGGTGTATGTGCTCGGCTGAGCCGAAGGTCAGGGCCCCCACGTCGTGGTGCTCCAGCATATTGAGCATCTGAATGATGTGGGTGCCGCCGCTGCTCCCCGGCGCCAAGCTGTACACGGTGTACCTGCCCCTGTAGGCGCCGTGTACGGGGGGCTTCTCGGTGAGCTCGTAGCCGCGGAGGTCCTCCATGGTCAGGATGCCGCCGTTCGCCTCCATGTCATCCACAACGGCCTT
>JAEHCT010000007.1 GCA_020697635.1 Candidatus Bathyarchaeota archaeon | reverse complement strand
TTTATTGGCTATAGTAGCTGGTCTCGGGCTTGTTTAGTGATCTCAGGTTTGTTTCTCTTTGTGAGTATGCCATTGTGCATCAGGGTTCGACGGATGCTTTTGGGGAGGTTTCTGATGGCGGCCTCATGGTCCCCGCTTCTTAAGATAGTCATGAGCTCGGATTTATAGAATTCGACCATGTTTTGGAACGACTTCTCATGGAGAGTCATACCAGTCATGTTGTAGAACCTTTCCTCGCGTCTTTTAGAGGCAGACTGCTTCTCTTCGTTGATCGTGGCTTGGCCGATGCGCTGAGCGTCACGTAGGTCGGGGTCTCGGCTTCGGCGCATGGCTTTTATGTCTTTAAGTAGGTCGCCTCGTCTGACTCCTAGCTGGGCGGCTATCTCTGTGTAGTTGAGGTTCTGGCTTATTCCGTTGAGAAGTGCCTCGCGGCGTGTCTCGGGTTCTCCTGGTGTAATTGTCATCTTGTTTTCACTGCGTGGGCTTGCCTCCACGCTTGGGGCATGGTTCGGCGAAGAATCCTGCACAAACCTATATGGAGTGGATGCATTTAAAGGGGTTTATTGGGGCTGGGGCCTTCTTTTCCGCCCTTGACTGGGCACTTGGAGTTCTTGGTGTGTTCGGCTATGTTGCAGACGATGATTCTTCCGCATTTTCCGTTGCGGTCGACCTGATAGCTGACAAAGATACCGCACTGTTATCTGAGAGTGGAGGTCTTCGCGTGAGGTGACTTGATTATTCTGGGTTTCTCTGTCACGGTGGTTCACTGCCACTTGGCAGTGGATCTGGGTTACAAACTTGAGCTACACTTATATGGTTAATAATGAGTAGAAAAATTACATCAGTTAATTGAACAACGCGATATAAGAGTAATAAATTGTTTATAATATTATGTCGAGGATTGTTGATGTTATACAAGCATTAAATACCATTAATATAATAATAGTATTATATGGGAAATATTAATATAAATACATCATTATGAGTATACTTATTAAATTAAAAGATGTATTAAGTTGAATATAAATTTCTGTTTCTATAAATTCTAAATGCTTGGATGGCGTTGAAGAAGACGCGTATTAAAATGATGGTAAAATGTTATGTTATATGGCATTGTTGAAGACATCTGTTTTGTATATGTGCACGAAATTGAAAGATTCCATCGTTAAGAGAAATTCTATTAAATACCTAATAATATCGTTATATTGAGAAATTAAATATCCGTGTCACTTGGGATAAGCGTTTTTTGGGGGGTCAGGTTCGAGCCGGGTTTAGGCGGGACTCTTCTTCCCAGTCATCTCGTCGACTTTAATCTCTATGACCAGTAGGTCCTTGAACTTGTTTACCTTTTCTAGGTCCAGCCTTCTGCCTTTGCCGAAGGCGTACTTGTCGCTCAGGAGGCGTAGCGCGTTGAGCTTCTCCTCTGGGTCCTCGATGAGGGTGGCGGTGCCGTTGGCGATGACGCTCCTGTAGATCCAGCCGTAGTTGCAGGGGTCGTCGCCTTCGACGATCTCGCCGCCGTCGACCTCGAAGCAGACGCGGGGGTTCCGCTGGATGTCCTTGACCTTCTTGCCGTCTCTGTGGGTGTGGAGGATTATCCTGTCGTTGGTGTATACAAAGTTCATTGGGACGACGTAGGGGCGGCCGTCGACGGCTGTGCCCAGCCTGCCCACCTGGTTCTCCCTGAGTATCTCCTCCATTACCACCCTCTCCTTGATCTCTTTTTCCTTACGGCGCATGGTTGACATGGTTTTAAACCGGGCCCGCTGGGCTTTATGGTTTCCCTCGTGGACACGGCGACTGGGACCCCTAACACATCTATGCCGCTCTGGGACGGCTTGGTGGTCGCATGGAGATCAGGCCATGGACGTTGACGTTCGACGGGTATCTGAGCGAATCCAAGTACGAGAAGGAGCACACCTAGAAGTCCCCACCGGAGTGGGATGACTCTTAGCCTTATATTTGGCGTCGCCCATGCTAAAGGGATTCAATTGAGCGAGGAACGTGGCTTCAGCGTCTCCATGAGGAGGCAGGAAGGCTTCAGGTTCGAGGTCGACTTCGGCATGGAGGGCGTTGGGCCGCTGTACATGGACGAGCCCGAGCCCGTGGGAGGGAAAAGCGGCCCCAACGCCAGTAAGGTGCTGGCCGCGGCCATGGGCAACTGCCTGACGGCGAGCCTCTTGTTCTGCCTACAGAAGGCCAGGGCCGAGGTGGGGGACATCGAGACAAAGGTGGGCGGTGTCATGAGGCGCAACGACAAGGGCAGGTGGCGCATAGCCGAGATCAACGTCGAGATCAGCCCAGAGGTAGGCGAAGAGTACGACTCACAGTATGAGCGCTGCCACGGCCTCTTCGAGGACTTCTGCATCGTCAGCAAGAGCGTCGAGCAGGGCATACCGATAAAAGTTAAGGTCGACAGGAGGTAGCTACCCGACCACCCAGGTGTGCCCACACTTGGTGCACCTGAACTTCTCTACGCTACGGTCGTTGCTCACGCCGGCGTGCTCCCCTAGGGCGACTGTGATGTTGCGGTAGGCCTCGAGGTTGCCGCACTCGGGGCACATCCGCTGGACGACTATGGCGCTCTCGATCCCGCTCATGACGTACACCGGCTCGGCCTCGCCGGCGGGGCCCGCCTTGACCTCTATGAGCTGGACTGCCTTCATCCACCCGCACCGCGGGCAAACGTAGCCCTTGACGTCGGCTTTCATGAAGCTGCCGCAGCGGTCACAGAACTCTACCACGTTTGTTCACCCAAGAACACTATCTAGTATATATGGTCCAATATAGGATTTTACCTGAATACTTCCTAAAAAGTACTTGTTACTAGTCAAGCACACCATATTAACTTGAAAAGAGACACAGAAACTTGGCGTATATAATAAGTGGTAACAGGTCGGTTATCCTCGATTTCTACCAAAAAAGGGTGGATTTTAGTCTTCCACCTCGAATGCTTTCCTGATTAGTCGTCTATAAGTGCTCTGACCTGTATCGAGAAATCCTTACGACCGACGTAACTGAGTTCATCGAAGTTGTCGTGTGCGTTACGATCTATCTCACTTCTTAGAGCGTCAACCAGAAAAGATTCGATCGGATATGTGTAAAGCTCACAGATCAATTTCGCGGCTTTTACCAATTTTTCCGGAGCTTCGAAAGATACCGTTTCAGACATAAGACTACTATCTATGCCTTTTAGTAGATATTGTTTTTGAGCCAATCAACGCCAATTTATCACGAGTCCAAATATATTAATATGTATTAATATTTTTTAATATGAAATCTCGTGTTTTTTTAAAAAAAACTTGAATTCATAATATGAGCGGCATCACGGCAAAAGTTAGCATAATTGTATTATTTGTACAAATTCCAATGTTTTAATGACAACATTAAATCCATCTTATACCCTATTTAGAAGATAATTTCCTACGTATTCAATATTTACCTCTATTTATCCTTAAAAATCAATTAAAAGTGCCTCATTTTTCTGAAGCTATATAATGTTTTTTTAATTTAAATGTAAAAATGCTGGTGGTGAGAGCGTCTGAGAGCCGCATGAGGGTCGTAAAACTAGATGCTATCTTTTTCTACGTGATAATATCATGTATTTGACTGCCAGTTCTTCAGTCATATTTCTCAGGTTCTTAGCGATGCCATCTGTGGTGAGTATCCCGACCACCTTGTCTTTCTGGTCCACGACAACCAGTCGGCGGATGCCGTACTCGTTCATCATGTCAACGGCCATATCTACGTCGGCGTATATGCTGATGGCCACCACGGGCTTGGTACAGACCTGATCGGCATCGCATTTGTCTGGGTCTCTGCCCTCCGCCAAGACCCTATGAACGAGGTCGCGCTCGGTCACGACGCCGACAGGGAAACCGTCCTTCACCACAACAACGGAGCCGATGCCTTTGTTGCGCATCAGCTTCGACAACTGCCCACACGGGGCGTCTGGGGCCACCATCACCGGGTCCCGGACCATGACGTCTGAGACCTTCATCTCATGTATTTAACAGAGTAGAAACCGGGAAAAGAACATGCCGGTTCACGCTTTCTCCACGCTGGACGGGGCCCCGGGCACGACCCTGAGGCAGAAACCGAACCTGTTGAGGTCCATGGCGCAGTGGAAGTCGCCCTCCACGAACTCGGGCTGCTCTGGGTCGAAGAACTTGGCGCCCTGCGGGTGCTCCATGATCCTCTGCTTCATGGAGGCGAAGCCGGGTTCGAGGCCGTTGAGCCTCTTCTCTATGTACTCGGCGAGGGACTCGTCCTCTGGGCTCTTCACCTGTCCGCCCCAGCCCATCGCGACGAGGCTGACGGTCTCTGGGCTCGTCTTTTTGATGTATTCGACGATGGCGTCTGCCATAACGAAGCTGCCCAGCAGTATCTCTTCAGCCTCGACGGCGTTGACTATGCCTTGGGTGCCTGCGCTCGTCGTCTGGATCACCGTGCATCCAGTGAAGTCGACGCCGCTCACCTCGTAGGGGCTGTTCCCGTAGTCGAAGCCGGGGACCTTCTTACCATCTCGCTCACCCATGAGAACCCAGTCCGGGTTCAGCTCCCTAAGCCTGAACGCCTCCTCGAGGCTGCCCACGGGATGGATGCACTCGGCTCCGTTAGCCATGACGTAGGCGGCCGTGGTGAAGGCTCGGAAGACATCTATGACGACCGTCAGGCCCCTCGCCTCCTTGGAGCCCTCGACGAGGCTTAACCGTAGTATCTGCAAGTTACATGCCTCGGTTGACCTCGACTATGATGGCGCGCGTCCTCGACCGGCTTGGGGCCCGTCCCGTCTAAGAGAGTAGCGTCAGTGAATACCTTATATTTGGTCAAAGTAGTTCAAAGAGAATAAAATCTATCAGCTTAAGGGGTTAACTACTGGGGGGAGGCCCTGAGGGCGCCTGTCCTCTGCCGGAAGTTCACCTGGGTACCGCTGCCAAGCGTGAACAGCATCTCCTGAATGTGCTTGGTAGCGTCCTCGACGTTCACATCGCCCTGAACCCGCAAGAGGTTCCACGCCCACTCCAAGGCCTCGAAGGCACCGACCTCGTATGTCGACAAAGCTTGTCACTGAATCCCAACCGTGTGAACAGTTTATTAAACGGAACGCACCGGTTTGGATGACGGGGCAGGGTGAAAGTGGATGAACTACGCCGTAGATTATAATTAAATGAGGATAATGATAAAGAAAAACGAACACGGGGACTACCATCGTAGCCATCCCATCGTAGACACTGCCTCACACATAACGTCTAAAAGAGGGAAACGCGTACACCTTGGTCGCGTGGGCTACAGATGCAGGATATAAAGCTCATCAGAGAACAGCCCGAGAAAGTGCGGGAGAACCTAGCCAAGAGACAAGACCCCGAGAAGCTGATGCTCCTAGACCACGTCATCGAGACGGACAAGAAGTGGCGGGAGCTCACGCAGAGGGTCAACGATCTACGCAGGAGGAGGAACCAGATATCCAGCGAGATCGGTAAAGCGATGAAGGAGGGCGGCGACGCCTCCAGCCTCAGGGAGGAGGCGTCGGAGATACCCTCCCGTCTACGCGGGTTAGAGTCTCAGATGAGCGAGAGCCAGGAAAGACTCCGCGACGGGCTGATGCGGCTGCCCAACATGCTCCACGAGTCTGTGCCCTACGGCGAGGACGAGCACGACAACGTCGAGGTCAAGCGGTGGGGCGAGAAACCGGAGTTCGGGTTCAAGCCTAAGAGCCACGCGGAGATAGTCACCGCGCTGGGAATCGGCGACTTCGAGAGGGGCGCCAAGGCGGCCGGGTCAGGCTTCTACTACCTCAGGAACGAGCTGGCGCTCCTGGACCAAGCGATCCAGCGGTACGCGATCAACCACCTAATCAAGAAGGGGTACAGCCTCATAGTGCCCCCGTACATGATCAAGCGCGCCGCCTACGAGGGGGTCACGGACCTCGCCGACTTCGAATCCGTCATGTACAAGGTGGAGGACGAGGACCTGTACCTGATAGCCACCAGCGAGCACGCCATGGCGGCCATGCTACAGGACGAGACGCTGCTGGCGGGGGACCTACCTGTAAGGCTGTGCGGGGTAAGCCCCTGCTTCAGAAGGGAGGTGGGTGCCCACGGCAAGTACACCAAGGGCCTCTTCAGAGTGCACCAGTTCCACAAGGTAGAGCAGTTCATCTTCTCTCTGCCCGAGCAGAGTTGGGAGCTCCACGAGGAGCTGCAGAGGAACTGCGAGGAGCTCTACCAGGGGCTGGGCCTCCACTACAGGGTCGTCAACGTCTGCACCGGCGACATCGGGATCATCGCGGCGAAGAAGTACGACACCGAGGTATGGATGGCGGACGGCGAGTTCCGTGAGATCGGGTCCAACAGCAACTGCACCGACTACCAGGCGCGCCGCCTCAACGTAAAGTACCGCCTCAAGGAGGGGGCGCCCCCCGAGGGCTTCGTCCACACCCTGAACAACACCGCTATGGCGACAAGCCGGACAATGATCGCCATCGTAGAGCAGTACCAACAGGAAGACGGGACAGTGAAGGTTCCTGAGACGCTGCAGCCTTACATGAACGGCCTGAAGATCATCGACGGCAGCCTGAACAAGCTACACCTCTAGTTTTAAATAAGTGTGATTCTTTTTTAACACCATTTCATTTATATATATATAAAAAAGAATATATCGATTTGACCCGCGTGTAAGGGGAATGTATATGAAAAGAGGTTTGAATGATGTCTGTTACGGATTCTTCTCTGCTCTGGCGAACCCGACTAGACTGGCGATCCTTGAGAAGCTTTCCAAAGGGGAGATGAACGTCTCGGGGCTGGCCTCGGAGCTGGGGCAGGAGCAGAGTATGGTAAGCCACAACTTGAAGCTACTTGAGCAGTGTAGCCTTGTGTTCTCTGAGAGAAGAGGTAAGGAGAAGTACCTCTCGTTGAACGAGGATACTGTTAATTCGATCTTAGGCGTCGTTGAGAACCACGAGAAGTACTGTGAGGTCGTCGATACCTGCCCGTGCAGGGAATAATTGGAGACACCTTTTTTAGATGGGTCTCATCCGCAACACTTATAATCTAATGAAACATTCTTCATATGAAGATTGTTTCAGATAAGGTGTCTGACGTGAAGAAGGGACTCACAAACCTCTGCTACGGCTTCTTTTCGACCCTCGCAAACCCGACGCGGCTAGCCATAATCGAGAAGCTCGACGAGGGACCCATGAGCGTAAAGGGGCTCGTGGACGCCCTAGGCCAGGAGCAGAGCATGGTGAGCCACAACCTACGGCCACTGGTGCGATGCAAATTCGTTAAAGTAAAAAGAGAAGGTAAACAAAGGATCTACAGTCTAAACCATGAGACACTGGACCCGATTCTGAAGGCAGTGGACCGTCATGCGGAGAGGTTCTGCGGCAACGGGGCCGACTGCCCCCTCAGAGCCAAGTCTGGAACACCTGAGAGGAGAGAAAAGAAAGATGTTTTGTTATCAATGTGAGCAGACGGCCGGAGGAACCGGCTGCACCAGGTTCGGAGTATGCGGTAAGAGCCCGGAGGTGGCGGCACTCCAGGACCTGCTGGTCTACGCCTTGAAGGGGCTCTCGGCGGTCGCCGCGGAGGCCCGGAGGCACGGGATAAGCGACGACGAGGTCGACAGGTTCACCTGTGAGGCGGCGTTCAGCACCCTCACAAACGTGAACTTCAACCCCGAGAGGTTCACCCCCCTGATAAACAAGGCCGTAGAGCTAAGGGAGACGCTCAAAGCCAAGATAGAGGCGAAAGCTGGAGGGGTGGAGTTACCCGAGGCAGCCACGTTTCAGCCCGCCGAGACTATGAAGGAGATGATCCGGCAGGGCGCGATGCACGGCTTAATGTCCAACCCGGACATCGACCCCGACGTGAACGGCCTTCAGTGGCTGCTTGTCTTCGGGATCAAGGGCGTCGCGGCGTACGCCGACCACGCCGCTCTGCTGGGCCAGGAGGACGGGATTGTCTACGAGTTCATCCACAGAGCATTGGCCGCTACGCTGGACCCGGAGAAGACCGTGCCCGAGATGTACGATCTCGTCATGGAGTGCGGTAAGATCAACCTACGCGCCATGGAGCTCCTGGACGCAGGCAACACAGGCCGCTATGGACACCCTGTTCCGACGAAGGTGCCCCTAGGCCACAGGAAGGGAAAAGCGATCCTGGTAAGTGGCCACGACCTGATAGACCTAGAGAAGGTACTGCGACAGAGCGAGGGCAAGGGCGTCTACGTCTACACCCACGGCGAGATGCTGCCCACCCACGGCTACCCGGGGCTCAAAAAGTACGAACACTTCCACGGCCACTACGGGACGGCGTGGCAGAACCAGCAGCGAGAGTTCAAGGAGTTCCCAGGCGCCATACTCATGACCACCAACTGCATCCAGAAGCCCGTGGAGAGCTATGAGGACAACATATTCACCACGGGCCTCGTGGGGTGGCCGGGCGTCGTTCACATCGAGGACAAGGACTTCACGCCAGTCGTAGAGAAGGCACTGGAGATGCCGGGCTTCATGGAGGATGCCCCCGGCAAGACGGTTATGGTCGGCTTCGCCCGGAACGCGGTGATGGGCGTCGCCGAGGCCGTGATAGACGCGGTGAAGGACAAGAAAATAAGGCACTTCTTCCTGGTGGGTGGCTGCGACGGCGCCAAGCCGGGGCGCAGCTACTACACCGAGTTCGTGGAGAAAGCCCCCAAGGACACCGTGGTGCTGACGCTGGCATGCGGTAAGTTCAGGTTCTTCGACAAGGAGCTGGGAGACATCGGCGGCATCCCGCGTCTGCTGGATGTGGGCCAGTGCAACGACGCGTACAGCGCAGTCCAGATCGCGGTGGCCCTCGCCGACGCCTTCGGCGTGGGGGTGAACGACCTTCCCCTGAGCATGGTGCTGAGCTGGTACGAGCAGAAGGCCGTCGCCATACTGTTGACGCTGCTGCACCTGGATATAAAGGATATAAGGATCGGGCCGAGCCTCCCCGCTTTCGTCACATCCAACGTGCTGAAGGTGCTGGTGGAGAACTTCGGAATAAAGCCTATAACCACCCCCGATGAGGACCTCAAGGCTATTCTTGGGTAATACACCAATTTTTCTATAGGTGAAGATGATGGAGATCACCCGCGTAGCCGACACGGCGCCTGGGAAGAACCCGCATGGCGTGGAGACCAGGAAGATATACGACCACGAAAACGCCTTAGGGGTCCACATACTGCTGAAGCCGGGCGAGAGGCTCAGACGGCACATCACCCCCGTGGACGTAATGTTCTACGTGCTTGAGGGAGAGGGAGTCGTGGAGATAGGCGACGAGAAGATGACAGTGGAAAAGGACTCGACGGTTCACAGCCCCGCCAGGATAGTGCACTGCTGGTACAACGAGTCCGACTCGGACCTCAGGGTCCTCGTCGTTAAGACGCCGCGCCCCACAGAGTCCACTGTTTTACTTTAATTCTCTTTCACTCGACCCCACAACCACGTTTATAGCTATAAAAAGACGAGAGATACAGAAGAGCCACCGAGGAGCTATTCGAGCTTCTCGGGTCTAGGTGTCGAACACCATCTGGACCCGCCAGCTCTTCTCCTCCTCCGCTATCTCCATCATGTGGTACGTGACGGCCTTGACGGCGATACCCACCTCGTGTGTCTCACGGCTGAACCTCTCGCCTACGCACCGAGCCTTGGCAGTGAAACCATCCATGTCAACCTGTATATCTATCCTTCTCGGAACCAGGAACTCGACGTCGTTCAAATAGAGGAACTCGTCCATGAGGTTGAAGAGCAGGCTCTCCATGTCCATCCCCTCAGCCTCCAAGGTGAACTCCTCCTCCTCGGCTATTCCCTCGATGGGAGTCATGGCGTTGAACATTCCGAGGGCCAGGTTGGCGAAGGCCTCTCCGAGGGTGGAGCCGGTGGCCTCGACGAGGAGGTCCGCCAGCGGGCCCCCCTCCGGGTAGGTGAACCCTGTCATCACTCCCACTCTACGGTGCTCAGGGGTTTATGGGTTATGCCCCCACCAGGCCACCATGGAACCTGAGCCAGTAAACCGGGGCCTCATCGTAGGTGATCCTTTCATGGCCCCAGAAGGCGTCGATGTCTCCACCGCTTGTAAAGCTGTACCTCCATGGGGCCGCAACGTATTCCTCTGGGCCACGGTACGGGTTCTTTCTCTCCACAAGCCCCAGAGCCTTGACGAGGAACCCGAACACCTCACCCGGGTCGCGGACCGTGACGACGCCGTAGTAATTCATAGACCAAATGGCATGGTCATCCCTGAAGACTACTTCCTCACCGATGAAGGGGCTGCCCCCGAAGTACCTGTCCCTGTAGGTGTAGCCGTCTCGGGAGAGCAGGTATTCTTTCGAGCCGTCAGCGAGCCGCTTAGGCTCAGAGGTTGACGAGCCATAGGTACGCCTCTTGGCCCACACCAGAAAATCAGCTAAATCCATAAAGAAACAGAATACGTGGGTTATTAGAAGGTTTACTCCCACTCTATGGTGCTAGGGGGTTTATGGGTTATGTCGTAGACCACCTTGGTGACGCCTGGTACCTCGTTGCCGATCCTGTTACTTATACGCTCCAGGACCTCCCACGGCGCCTTGCTGAAGCTGGCGGTCATAGCGTCGACGCTCTCGACCAATCTGACGGCTATGGTCCACCCGTACGCCCGCTCGTCTCCCTTAACCCCCGTGGTCTTGGTGTTGGTCATCACGGCGAAATACTGCCAGAGCCTGTCCCTGAAGGGGTGGGCCTCCACCTCCGCGCAGACGATGGCGTCCGCCTTCCTGAGCGCCTCCAGCTTAGCCTCCGTGATGGGGCCGATTATCCTGACGGCTAGCCCTGGTCCGGGGAAGGGCTGCCTCCACACAATCTCCTCTGGGAGCCCCAGTCGCTCCCCTAGCCCCCTGACCTCGTCCTTATACAGGTCCCCCAGGGGGTCGATCACCTCCTTGAACATCATCTGGAGGGGTAATCCACCCACGTTGTGGTGGGTCTTTATGGTTTCGCTGTTCCGGGTCAACCCGGACTCGATCCTGTCGGGGTAGATCGTCCCCTGGATGAGGTACTCGACCCCAAACCTCCGGGCCTCCTCCTCGAAGACCCTGATGAACTCCTCGCCGATGATCTTCCGCTTCTCCTCGGGGTCGACCACGCCCTCAAGCCTCCTGAGAAACCTCCCCCTCGCATCCACCACCACCAGGTTGAGGCCCCTGTCCTTGAAGGCAGCCTCCACCTCGGCGGGCTCTTTCTCCCTCATAAGGCCATGGTCGACGTGGACGGCCATCAGGTTCCCTTCCAGAGCTTTCCCCGCCAGAGCGGCGGCTACACTAGAGTCCACGCCTCCGCTCAAGGCGATGATGGCCTTCCCATCCCCCACGGCATCCTTAATCGTCCGGATCGCCTCCTCCACCCTGTCCAGAGGCCTCCAGTTGGGCTCGCATCCGCAGACGTTGAAAACATAGTTCCTGAGCATCTCCCCGCCGCGCTCTGTGTGAACCACCTCGGGGTGCCACTGGAGGCCCCAGATCTGCTTCTCGTCGTGCCTCATGGCGGCGACCGGCGCCCTGTCGGTGTGCGCCATGACTCTAAAGCCCTCCGGGGCCTCGAAAACCGTGTCTCCGTGGCTCATCCACACCTGCTCGCAGGCGTCCAGCCCCTCCAGCACCCCGACGGGTTCATCTATGTAGGCCTTGGTCATGCCGTACTCCCTAGCCTTCGCCAACTCTCCGCCGTGCATCTCGGCGATAAGCTGTATCCCATAGCATAGCCCGAGCACCGGGACCCCCATCTCGAGAATATTGGGATCTAGTATGAGGGCGTCCTCCGCCTTGACGCTGCTAGGGCTCCCTGAGAAGATGACTCCCTTCACGTTCATCACAGAGCCAAAGGATTCCAACTCGGCTCTCGTCGCGTCGCTAGGCAGTATCTCGCTGTATACGTTCATCTCGCGGACCCTGCGGGCTATGAGGTGGCAGTACTGGCCGCCGAAGTCCAGAATGGCTATTCCGTCGGGTAGTGTCTCAGGGGTCATTGACTATCATGAAGAGAAGGCCGTTTTAATGGTTTTGTTAAATAATCCTGCAAGTTTGCATGAATATTTCATGTTTACTGCCCAAACGCTTTATCTAGGCGCCTTCCCGACGAATAAACATGGAAAAAGCAATGGATGTCAGGGTCCTTCAGTGGGGGAACGCGTTTAGTTTCGCGGCCGTGGTCGTCGTGAACGCCTTGGCCAATATATTACCGCTCAACAACGTAACAACCGGGGAGCTATCTGATAGCTACCCCAACTACTTCGTCCCCGCAGGCTACGTCTTTAGCATATGGGGCGTCATCTACCTCCTTCTCCTGGGACTCACGGTGCGCCAGCTGAGGCGCGGCGGAGACGACGCCGAGACCCTAAGGAAGATAGGGTGGCTCTTCACGACGAGTAACATCTTCAACGTGGTCTGGATATTCCTCTGGCACTGGAGGCAGGTCGCGCTAAGCCTGGTAGCCATGTTCGGGATCCTGGCCTCGTTGATAATGATCTACCTCCGGCTGGACATAGGCAAGGCCCAGGTGTCTAGGGAGGAGAGGATATACTATCACCTGCCGTTCAGCGTCTACCTTGGCTGGATCACGGTGGCCCCGATAGCCAATATCGTGGCGTTCCTGGTCTCTTCTGGGTGGGAGAGCTACGGCACGGCCGCCGCGTACTGGACTGTGCTTGTGATAGCCGTCGCCGTGGCCTTGACGCTGGTCAACATTTGGACGAGAGGCGACATCTCCTACAGTCTGGTCATAGTCTGGGCCCTCTCTGGCATAGTCTACAAGCAGATGGCGGAGCCCCTGATACCCTATGCCGCCGCCTTAGGGGCACTGTTGATAATCGGGGGAATAGTGGTCAGTTATGTGAAGCGCGGCGGGACCTAGAGGTTCTCCATGAGCCTGTCCACGTCTTCCTTCGTGTTGTAGAAGTGGTTCGAGACCCGGATGTGGTCACCGTGGGCCGACCTACCCGTCACCTTGATATTCATGGCCTTGAGCCTAGCCGCAAGCTCCAGGGCACCCTCCTGGAAGTAGCTCACTATCGTAGACTCCGAGGGGCTGGGCATCCATAGCTTCTTCCCGAGACTTGATAGCCGGTCGTAGATGTAGCGTGAGAGCATGAGGTTCCGTTTCTCCACTTGGCCGATGCCCACACTGTTCAGGTACTCTAGGGACCGCTCCATGGCGTACATTCCTTGGAAGTGGAGTGTGCCGTACTCGAACTTCTCGGCGGTTCCCAGGTCGACCGGGTCCTCGGGGTTGTCGCCGCCCCATATCTGGTTCTTCCATCCGGTTCTGTCCGGCGTTAACTCGGCGAGGTTCTCTCGCTTCACGTAGAGGAAGCTGAGCCCCGCTGGGCCCATGAGGTACTTGTAGGGGGCGAAGCTTACGTAGTCCACGCCGTCCCTCCTGTAGTCCACGTCCAGGGCGCCCACCGCCTGAGTCGCGTCCACCAGCACCTTGGCGCCGTGGCTGTGGGCGGCCTCGGACACCTCCCCTAGGTCGATCCTCTGGCCGTTGACGTAGCTCACCTGGCTGACCTGGACGAGCCTGGTTCTGTCGTCCACCAGCCTCTCCAGGTCGCATGTGTCGAAGACGCCCTTCACCGGCCTCCAAACGCGGGGCTCGACGCCGTGCCTCGCCGTGGTGTGGGTGTGCAGCGGGTTGTGCTCCCACTCGGGGAAGACGACGTTGTCGCCTCTCCTCCACTCGGTGCCGTTCACCACTATGTTGAGCCCCGAGCCGGTGCACATGTCGAACGCGACCTCCTCGGCGGAGACGTGGATGAAGGCCGCGGCCATCTCCCTAACCCGCCTCGCCTTGGCCAGCCACTCCTGGAGGATCGTCCTATCCCCCGTGGTGTCGAACGTGTACCACTGGTCCACGTACCCGCTGTAGCCGTCCCTCACCTGCGCCGGCATGAGCCCTACGAACGCGTTGTCAAGATACACCCAGTCCCTCAGGACGGGGAAGTCCCTACGAATCGCGGAGACATCCATGAAAGCCTCATCCCTGATGCTTCATATGATGGGCGTCGCCGTGTTTAAGCTAAGCTGTGTATGGCGGGCGCCCCTTTCAGACGTATACGTTGGTCTTCTGCATCTGTGATCCCTGGCCACCCACCACGACGAGGGTCCTCGGCCCCAGAATTGTCTTATCGCTCGGCTCTACGCTTACCTTTCGTCCACTGCTCTCCTGGGCGAGGAACCCGGCGAACATGGCGAAGGGACAGATATACGTACTGAGACAAGACAGTCCCCCCCAAACATGCAGCCCCGGACGTTGAACCTGAAAGACCGGGGGTCCTCCATCACCACCGTCGCCTTCTCGGCGACGCCAGATGTCTCTAGGAAGGAGTAGTACTTGTCTAGGGTCTTCTCCACGCTATGGATCGATATGAGCCCCATGGTGGGCACGCCGGTCACCTTGTAGAGGGAGTCACGCATCAGACCCACGAGGGATCTGAAACGGTTGACGGGGACGATGCCGGCCGAAATCTGGACGTAGCTCAGGAACAAGCTGTGGATGAGGGACGCGACGTCCAGCTCACCCGGCTCGAAGACGGCATGGGAGCCTTGAGACGCGTCAGAGCTTAATACAGATCAGGGAGCATTCAAGTGTGTGCCGATTAAACCGTTGTCCCTCGTTGGAATGGATCAGGGGCAAAAACAGTAGAGTAGATTGATATAAAGAGGATTGGGGACTATTCCCTGATGGTCTTGAGCTCGCGTACCTCGACCGCGCCCAGGTACATGGCCTCGAGCTGCGGGTGGTTCAGGAGCTCCTGTGCGTTGCCCTCGAAGGTGAATCTGCCGCCGCGCATCATGTACGCATAGTCGCCAAATTCTAGGGCGCGCCTCGCGCGCTGCTCCACCAGCACAATTGGGAGACCGGTCTCGTCGGCCATGTCCTTTAGCTGCTTCATGACGTCCGTGACCAGTTTAGGCATCAGCCCGGCGGTAGGCTCGTCCACCATCATCATCTTGGGGTCCCTCATGAGCACCATCCCCTCGGCGAGCATCTGGCGCTCGCCTCCGCTCAGGGTTCCGGCCGCCCTCGGCATGAAGTCCTTGAGCACCGGGAAGAGGTTGAAGACGAACTCCATCTTGTCCTTGATCATGTCGGAGTCATTCACGGTGTACGCCGCCATCCTCAGGTTCTCCGCTACGCTGAGCCTGCTGAATATGTTGCCCACCTGAGGCATGTAGCCTAGGCCGAGCTTCGTCCTCTCATAGGCCGGCATCTCATTTATTTTCTGACCCTCGAAGGTAATGTCTCCGCTGTAGACGGTGGCGAGGCCCATGATGGCTTTCAGGAGCGTGGTCTTGCCGACGCCGTTGGGGCCAACGACGATGGTTACTTCTCCGTCTGGGACCCTGAAGTCCAGGTCGTAGATGACGTGGATAGGCCCGTAACCCACGTTCAGGCCCTTGGTCTCAAGAATATATTTGCTTCCCATCTCACTCACCCAAGTATGCTTTGATCACCCGCTCGTCCGCGAAGACTTCCTCGGCGGTGCCCTCGGTGACTAGCCTGCCGCGGTCCATGGCGAAGACGTGGTCCGCGTACTGGGCGGCCACCTCGAGCCTGTGCTCGATTACGAGGAACGTTATCCCCAGCTCGTCGCGAAGCCTCAGGACGTGGGCGAAGATCTGGTGGCAGAGCACCGGGTCGATACTACCAACCGGCTCGTCAAGCAGTATGGTCTCTGCGCCGCTCATCAGGGCGCGGCCGATCTCCAATAGCTTAAGCTCGCCGCCGCTCAGTGTATTCGCCGGCTTGTTCCAGACGTGTTTAAGGCCAAGAACCTTCAGGAGCTCTGACGCCCGTCTCACGGCGTTGATCTCGCTGTCGACCCACGTTGGCTTGAACATTGAGAGAGCAATGTTCTCTCCGGCGTTCTCCGGCAACGCTACGAGCATGTTCTCTAGCGTCGTAAGCCTTAGGAACGGAGACGCGATCTGGAATGTGCGTACGAGCCCTCTCCTGGCGATCTTGTACATGTCCTCACTCGTGATGTCTGCCTCGCGATAGTAGACGTGTCCCTCTTCGGGCACGAAGATGCCCGAGATGCAGTTCACCAGCGTCGACTTGCCGCAGCCGTTTGGCCCTACCAGAAGGTAGATCCCTCCCTCCTTTAAGCCGAAGCTAACTCCATCGTTCGCCGCGAACTTTCCGAAATATTTGTAAACGTTATCTATCTTCAGTATCTCCGACATGTCGGCATCAACTAACCATATAGCTTCAGATACCGTTTAAATAATTTACCTGAAACTCTCTCGGCCATAGGTTGTATGGGGTATTTTAAAAATAATTTGTGATAAAAAAAATAGAGAAAAAGTAGGGAGGGTTTACCAAGCCCAATCGATGTACCAGGATACCGTTCCGGTTACCGCGTCGTACAGCCCAGCTACGTAGGACTCTGGTTTATAGGCCCAGATCTGATAGTTTGCTACTGCCCTGTCGCCGTCTGCGTTCAGCAGGTTCCAGCCGCTTGCGCCGAAGCTGTTGTAGCATGTGGTGGCCTGTAGTGGGAGCAGTGTAAGTGCGTCAGTGCTCTGGGATTCTAGTATCGTCTCGGTAAATACCCATGCGATGTCATAGGTACATGCCATGTAGTATCCGTAAGGCTGTGCCACTAAAGCTATGTATCTCTCATTGAGGGCCTTGTATTTCATTGATTCAGCGGGCGCCGCTAGAGTGCTGAAGACGCCTAGGTGCGTGGACTGATCGGGTGCGTCGTCGACGTGCTGCTGTGTTAGAGCAGTTCCGTCGCTTCCGAACCACGGTACACTATAGACCGCCGGGAAGTCCTCCGCCTGTGTGACCATCGTCACGCTCTCGGAGAACGCGATGACCTCGACGGCGCACTTGTCAACACCATACTCTGCGACTGCCTCGGACAGTATGTCCTCCGCTGT
>JAEHCT010000231.1 GCA_020697635.1 Candidatus Bathyarchaeota archaeon | reverse complement strand
GGCGAGATGACGCTCGGGGCCGTGTACCAGCATCTGAACGACCTCGAGAGCCGTGGCCTTATCTCTTCAATGGCCTCCGGTAAGAGGAAGGTCCTCGAGGTTACCGATAGGGGTCGGAAGGTTCTTCAGGCCCTCGACGATCTGCAGGTTCTCCTGTAGTAGTCCTGTAACTGGTTATCAGTGTGACCTTTTTTGAAGGAAATGATACTATAGTTTAAACTAGAATATTTTATATTATAGTTATAACTATAATAACGCATGGCGAGTCTCAACACGCGTCAAGTAGCGGCCATAGGCGTCATGGGCGCCTTAGCGACCATAGCTACGATGATGTTCGCTTTCCCCATCCCCGCCACGAGCGGGTACTTCAACCTCGGTGACAGCATAGTGATCATCACCAGCCTGACTTTCGGGCCCATCGTGGGGGCTCTCGCCGGCGGACTCGGCTCAGGGCTGGCTGACCTCCTGGGAGGATGGTACAACTGGGTGATCTTCACCGCAGTCATCAAGGGCGCGGAGGGATACGTAGCGGGGCACATGGCGGGTAACCCCGACACGAGAACCATGAAAAAGACTGTCATAGCGTGGCTTGTCGGCGGCGCCGTGATGGTGGGTGGGTACTTCGTCGTCCAGGTATTCATGTACGGCTTCAGCGCCGCGTTGAGCGAGCTTCCCTTCAACATGGTCCAGATGCTCGTCGCCGGCGTCGTAGGCATCCCAGTCTCCAGCGCCTTAAAGGACAGGCTGAAACTCTAACATCCCTAATATATAGAGCGATCCCGTTCCTTATTCTGTGTCCTCGGCCGAGAAGGCGGCGGCAGCCTTAACCAAGGTGGAGAGCTACGACCTAAGGATACTGCAGGCCATAGAGCTTGGGATGATACGGCACGAGGTGGTCCCCTTCGAGGAGGTCGTCAGGTACAGCGGCCTCAACGAGAGCGAAGTGGAGTATAGGATGAAGGGGCTCGACGAGATGGAGCTGCTGTACCGCCAGCGGGACCCATACCTTGGCTACATAATGAACTACAACGCCTACGACCTCTTGGCCCTCAACGCCCTCGTGAAGGCCGAGTCGCTCGAGGCCCTGGGCCCCCTAGTAGGCACAGGGAAGGAGTCCGACGTCTTCGAGGCCGTCACCCCCGGGGACGTGAAGGTGGCTGTGAAGTTTCACAGGCTTGGCAGGACCAGTTTCCGCGACACCAGACGTAAGAGGGAGTACGTCGCGGACAGGCGGCACATCTCGTGGCTGTACCAGTCAAGACTCGCCGCGGAGGCAGAGTACAGCGCCCTCAAGAGCATGCACGAAGCCGGCGTTTCGGTGCCGGAGCCCATAGACCAGAATAGGCACGTGATAGTGATGCAGTTCATCAAGGGAACTCAGCTCTCGGACATCATCAGCCTGGAGGAGCCCCGGCTGTTCCTCGACGACATCCTGGAGGACGTGAGGCTCGCGTACAGGGCTGGAGTGATCCATACAGACCTCAGCGAGTACAACATACTGGTGGACGGCGAGGGAGAGGTCTGGGTAATCGACTGGCCCCAGTACACATCGACGGATCACCCCAACACCATAGAGCTCCTCGAGAGAGACGTCGGTAACGTGGTCTACTACTTCCAGAGAAAATACGGCCTAGAGTACGATCCAGAGCATGTTCTGGACCGTGTCAGAGGCTAGTCTCTCAGAGTCATCTTTACGTCCAGCGCGCTGACACCCTTGCCCTCATCGTAGACCAGGATCGGGTTGATGTCCAGCTCCGATAGCTCAGGGAAGTCCCAGACCAGGTGACCGATCCTCAGTATGGCCTCGCGCATAGTGTCTATGTCGGCGGGGGCCTGCCCGCGGACGCCCTTCAGCAGCGTGTAGCTGCGGGTCTCCTCCATCATCTCCTGGGCCTCCCTCTCGTTCATGGGGGCAAGCCTGAAGCTCACGTCCTTGAGGAAGTTGACGTAAATGCCTCCGAGGCCGAACATCACCATGGGCCCGAACTGGGGGTCCCTGCTCATGCCTATGATCATCTCCCTGCCCCTGGGCACCATCTTGTCCACAGTTATGCCGTAGATCTTGGCGAGTGGCTGGGACTTCCTGGATTTCCTCATGATCTCCTCGAAGGCGATCTTCACCATGTTGGCGTTGTTGAGGTTAAGCTCGACGCCGCCAATGTCCGTCTTGTGCATAATGTCCGGTGAGACGATCTTCATCACGACCGGGTACCCTATCTCCTCGGCGAACTCCACGGCCTCATCGGCGGAGGTGGCTAGCTTGCTCGGCGGCGCGTTCACACCGTATGCCTGCACGACCGCCACGGCCTCGTGGGGGAAAAGCACATTCCTGCCGTCCTTCCTCACGCCGTCGTATATATTCCGGACGGTCTCCCGGTCGATATCATCATACTCTGGGGGCTTCAGCTCTGGCATTTTGAGGTGGCGCGAGTACTGGTAGAGAGCGTTCAGCGTCTTGATACCTTTCTCAGGGAAATAAAAGCAGGGAACGCCGTTGTCCTTGAGGTACTCAACCGCCTCGGCCACCCAGTCTCCGCCCATGAACCCCGATATCAAGGGCTTATCCGGGTACTTTCTAGATAGATCGACGACGTGCTTGGCCGTCGTTAGGGCGTCCGTCATGGCCTGAGGCGTCAGCAGGACCGCCAGGGCATGGATGTTTGGGTCCTGCAAGGCACACTCGACGGCGACGGCGTACCTGTCAGGGAGTGCGTCCCCGAGTATGTCTACCGGGTTCCTCGTGGAGGCCGCTTCCGGCAGATTCTCCTTCAGCTTTTTCACCGTCTCCTCTGAGAGTGAGGCCATCTTCAGACCCAGCTTCTCCACCAAGTCGGTGGACAGTATCCCGGGGCCGCCGGCGTTGGTAACTATGGCTATGCCTTCGTCCTCTGGCAGACTCTGCTGGGTGAAAGCCACGGCGTAGTTGAACAGATCCTCCATGCTCTCCGTGAGTATAACCCCCGCCCTGTCGAACGCCTTCTGGTAGGCGAGGAAGCTCCCGACCAGGGCACCCGTGTGGCTGCCCGCCGCCTTGGCGCCGGCGCTG
>JAEHCT010000230.1 GCA_020697635.1 Candidatus Bathyarchaeota archaeon | reverse complement strand
AGATGGCTGCGGCGGTCTCCTCATAGATACCGATGGTTATCAAGTGAGGTAGTCAATGTCCTGAGCCAGTTTCCCAGCAACGCTATCTCCTTCAGGGAAAGTCGTGTAACTTTTTTACCAAGGGTTTCGACGGGGACGCCTGACTCGGCGATAAACGAGACGGCCTGCCTCGTGGTGTCACATATCCTAGCCCGTATCAGGGTTTCCCTCAAAGCGTTCTTGGCGAGTTTGTCGCCCTGCCTGAAAAGTTCCTTGAGCGCCTCATCCGCGACCGTGGATGACGCCTTGGGGACCAGGGATATGATGCAGGTCTCGGTCCTCGGCGCAGGGATGTACGCGGACGGCGGCACCTCCATGTGGTTCTCTTGGTTGTAGAACAGCTGTGCCTGTAACGACAGCTTCGAGTATCCTGGTTCACCTGCTCGGGCTTCAAGTATCTTGGCGAAGCCGCTGGGTACTATGAGGGCCGCCGACTTCATGTCCATCCTCAACGTCCTCTGGAGGAAGGCTTCACATATCATGTAGGGGAGGTTTGAGATCAGCCTGTCGGAGCGGGGCAGCTTCTCGTTGAGGGCGTCCCCGAGGACGACGTCGAGGTTAGGGTGGTGTTTGAAGCGCTCCCTGAGGACGGGTATATACTTGGGGTTCTTCTCGATGCAGATGACGGTTTTCGCTCGCCGTAGTAGCCTCTCGGTTATGTTCCCCAGGCCTGGGCCGACCTCGAGGACCACGTCGTCTCCACCCACCCCAGAGAAGTCTATGAGTTTGGCTATGACCTCCTCGTCTATCAGCTGCTGCTCGTCTAGGGAAGGGTCTAGGATGATGCAGTGTTTTGATAATAATGCCTGGGTCCTGTCTCTGAGCATGGTTATACGCCTAGAGGAGGTAGCGGGGCTCCCCCTTGATGGCTTTTATCAGCTCCAAGGTCTCCTCGACTTCCTCGTCTATGCCTTCTACTAGTATCCTGACGGAGCCTTCGGCGCCCGCAACGCCCCCCGCGGAGTACATGTATGCGTCCACCCCAGCCAGTATGGCCAAGGCCTCTATCTCGGTGACTATTCTGCCGGTGATTGGCCACATCCGCGGCCCCTCGTAGTCCTCCTCGGAGGCGAGGAGGTGGAGCTCGTTGATGTTCTCATAGGTCAGCTTCTCAAGGCCGACGGGGATTATGAGCTGTATCTGTTTGCCTATGATGTAGCCTATGGTGTTGCCTATGGTGGCGCCGTCCATGCCGCCTATGAGTATCCCCGCCACGTAGTCGTCGTAGTTCAGGGCGTTGGCCCCCTTGAGGTAGACGTCGCCCTTCTTCATGTCCTTGACGGCGTTCACCCTGTCGTACCTAGGCTCGACTTTCCCCTTGACGAAGACCACGTCAGGTATCTTCTCGCCCTGGGGCTCGGGGCTCCTCTCGGGCTCGTCCGGCGTCGTTATGCCGCTCCTGTAGCAGCGTTTATCGATCTTCCTGCCCCAGAGCTCCTCCAGGACGTAGGCGTTGGTGGTGCCTGTGGCGACCACGACGGTGCCCTCCTTCATGGCCCTCTGGACCGCGGGTAGGGCGGCCACCGCCTTGGCTATCAGCCTCTTAGACTCGGCTACCGTGAGAACGAACTGTCGTTTCATGTATCTTTTAGAAACGTTGGAGGTAATTAAGCTGAATCATAAACCGGATAAGAGCCGCGGATGTATGGATTAACGATGCTTGAGCAGGCCCTCCAGCGTGTCAAGAGGAACCTGGACGACTGGCGGAGGAGCCTAGAGGACCCCGCCGGCGCCCAAGAGACACTGTACGAGTCGCTGCTGGACGACTACGCGAAGACCGAGTACGGCCAGAGATATGAGGTGCTTCCCGTAGCCAAGTACAGCGACTTGGAACCGTTGATTGAACGTGTGAGGGACGGAGACCATGAAGCGCTGCTGTCTGAGAAGCCTATCACCTGGGTCATGACGAGGGGAACCACGGGGGACAGCAAGATCATCCCGGTGACGCCTCGGCACCTAGACCACCTTGTGAGGGGCGGCTCAAGGGCGGTGCTGAACCGCGCAATGGGTGAGGGAGGACTGGAGACCCTCACCGGCGGCGTGCTGAACCTCCAGTTCCCCAGCAACGTGAAGGCTATGACCGTGGGCGGCAAGGAGACGATCTATGGCTTCAGTTCGGGCACCTACGCAAAGCTGAACCCCATGATGGCGGGGCTGCGTCTTGTCCCCCGTCAGGAGGAGATAGACGCCCTGGACTCGGACCTCTCCGAGGAGGGCTGGGAGAGAAGGTACGAGTACATCTACCGGCAAGCCAAGGACGCGGATATCGTGACTGTCATGGGAGTCGCCCCCGTACAGACGGGGTTCGCGCGCTACCTTGAGAAGAGGCACAGCGTCCTCCCCCGGGACCTCTGGGGCCTGAGGGTAATCTTCAGCACCAGCGTCGCAAAGATCCAAACCATGTACGCCCCCTGGCTGAGGAGGCTGTACGGCGACTGCCCCGTCGTGGAGATGTACACCGCCACAGAGGGGGCTTTCGGCCAGCAGATGGACACCCTCCCATACTGGATGCCCAACTACGATCTCTACTACTTCGAGGTGAAGACCAGATCAGGCATTAAGATGCTCCATGAGCTTAGGCGCGGCGAGTGGGGCCACCTCATAGTCTCGACCCCGTTATTCCCGAGATACGAGATAGGTGACCTTATCGAGGCGATGGGAAACAACTATTTCAGGGTATTCGGCAGGGACCGGCCGCTGACGATACTGGAGCACATTCTCTACAGGGTTGTCTTCGGCTGGGCTCTAGGGTAACGGGTTCTCGGATCTTGTCATCAGGGCTCTCGCGACGACGATGAGCCCCAAGGCGATGAGGAGAACGGGCCACCATTCATCCACGTCGAAGGCTATGCCGGCGCCTATGAGGGCGACGAAGCCGCCTCCCACGACGTACCCGAAGCCGTCTTCGAAGACCCCCGACTGGCTGTAAGCCCACAGCCCCCTGAATACTATGATCAGCCCCAGCCCAAGCAGGAAGATGCCTCCGAAGTCGGCCCAGCCGAGTATGCCC
>JAEHCT010000229.1 GCA_020697635.1 Candidatus Bathyarchaeota archaeon | reverse complement strand
CCCCGGGTGGACCATCATGAGAGAGGGAGTAGCCGGGGGAAGACTTGTGGGGGGACACCTAGGCACGTTACTGCTGCTTGCCGGCACCGAGTACTGGCCCGATATGGATGGAGCCATACTGTTTGTCGAGTCGGACGAGGAGGATGGACCGCCCATAAACATACTCCGTCAGTTCAGGCAGCTTCGGCACCTCAGAGTATTCGACGAGATCGAGGCGCTACTTATCGGCCGCATCCCCGGCTGCGTCGGATTAAAAGGCGATTTGTCGTTGTCACTCCTCATCGAGGAAGTACTTGAAGACGTGGAGGTCCCTGTCGTCGCCGGGCTTGATTTCGGGCACACGAACCCAATCATGACTCTCCCCGTGGGTGTAGCGGCAGAGATTGACACGGAAAAAGGGGCTTTATCGCTATTAGAGCCGGGAGTACGCTAGAATATAAAATACTTTTCAACTTTCTTTGAAAAATATTATATATAATTTATTTATTTTTTATGAAATCAAGTTATTCTCATCTTATGTAAGAATAGGTTTTTTAATGGGTTTACTGGCGAATTAAACTAGGGCTGGCTAGTGGGCGCTGGGCTCCCGAGGAACAGTAAGGCTCTCCCGCGAAGAATTAATATGGGCTACCGGAGCGGGAAGCCCCAACGGCAACGAGGGACGACGGCCGACCGCTAGCCAAGCTCCACACCCCGATTAAACATCTTTTGAGTTGACAGACATATAAAACCTCTCAGCCATTCAGCATGCGTCATAAACGTCAAACGCCTACTTTGGAAGCCATGTAACTTTATCCAGTTGAATCAATATCTCGGAAACTGCGTTCACGCACAAACACGGTCTCCGCTTTGTTACACAGATGCATTAACTTTCGGCGATATAACTCAGTTTACTCTTATATCGTTACACGCCCGTATCAAAACATGTATCACTGTTTCACGTTTAGGGCAAACGTATTAAAGCCACTTGAAGGGACAGATTCAGCCCCTGAGGATAACCCTAAAACAATGCGTAACACTGTATAAGGCGATACATATGCTAGACGAGAAAGCTCTAGGCATCATGAAGGAGATGATGGAGGCCTTCGGTCCATCCGGTTTCGAGCGGGAGGTCAACGCCAAAGTTAAGGCCTACATGGAGCCCATAGCGGACGAGATGCTGACAGACAAGCTCGGCACCGTTGCCTTCAGCCTGAAGGGGGAGGGGCCGACCGTCCTCGTGGCCGGCCACACCGACGAGGTGGGGTTCATCATCTCATCGATCACCAAGGAGGGGTACCTGACCTTCAACCAGCTCGGTGGCTGGTGGGATCAGGTTCTCCTGGCCCAGCGCGTCGTGGTGCGGGGGAGGAATGGCGACGTCCATGGGGTGATCGCCTCCAAGCCTCCGCATATCTTGCCGCCGGACGAGCGCAAGAAGGTAGTCGAGAAGAAGGACATGTACATAGACATCGGCGCGTCCTCGGAGGAGGAGGTCGAGGCGGCGGGGATCAAGGTGGGTGACCCCGTGGTGCCGTGGAGCCCGTTCAGCCTCATCCAAGACAAGAAGGTGGCCATGGCCAAGGCGTTCGACGACAGGATAGGCGCCTTCGTGGCCATGGAGGCCATGAGGCGGATCAAGGAGCAGGGCATCCCGCACCCCAACACCGTGGTCGGCGCCGCCACCGTCCAGGAGGAGGTGGGTCTACGCGGCGCACAGACCATAGCCCACAAGGTTGACCCGGACGTGGCCATCGTGCTCGAGGTGGACATCGCCGGAGACGTCCCCGGCATCAAGCCCCAAGAGGCCCAGACCAAGATGGGGAAGGGCCCCGGGCTCATCACCTACGACAGGAGCATGATCCCGAACCAGCCGTTTAAGGAGTTCGTCATCGAGACGGCGAAGCAGGCGCAGATCCCGCTGCAGCTGAGCCAGATGGCGGGAGGCGGCACCGACGCAGGCCGCATCCACATGAACAGGGCGGGCTGCCCCACGGTGGTGCTCACGGTGCCCACGAGGCACATACACAGCCACGTCGGCCTCCTCAGCCTGAAGGACACAGAGAACGCCGTGCGACTCGTGATAGAGCTCGTCAAACGGCTTGACGAGAAGACGGTTGAGGGCTTCACGGCTCTCTAGGGTGCCTCGAGGGTGCGGCCTCTCCTCAAATGGGCTGGCGGGAAGCGTAGCCTCGTGGAGAGGATACTAAGTTACTTCCCGGATGACCACGTGGAATGTTCTTACCATGAGCCTTTCATGGGAGGAGGCGCCGTATTCTTCAGCCTGGAACCAGTGGGGGGCAGCGTCAACGACATCAATCCGCGTCTCATGAACTTCTACAAAGTAGTAAGGGACAGCCCGGAGGAGCTCATCGAGGTAGCCGGCGGCTACAGGTACGACAAGGAAGAGTATTACCGGCTCAGGAGCCGGTTCAACATTCGCCCCGTGGACCTCGTTGAGGACGCCGCCCTTCTCCTCTACTTGAACAAGACGGGGTACAACGGCCTCTACAGGGTGAACTCCAAGGGCGAGTTCAACGTGCCCTTCGGCAGGTACAAGAACCCCACCATAGTCCACCCCGAGCGCATCCTGAGTGCGAGCAGGCTGCTTAGGGACGTGGACATCTGTTGCGGGGACTTCCTCTACCTTCTGGAGGCGGCTGAGGCCGGCGATCTGTGCTACCTTGACCCGCCGTATATGCCGGCCAGCAGTACGGCTCACTTCACCGACTACTCTGCTGGGGGGTTCACCGAGGAGGACCAGCGGCGGCTCAGGGACATGTGCGTCGAGTTGAACTCCCGGGGTGTCGTCTTCGTCCAGAGCAACTCGGACACCGAGCCCGTGAGAGACCTCTACACGGGCACCGGGTTCGAGCTGGTCTCGCTGAGGACGCGGAGAATGATAAGCAGCAAAGTGTCCAGCAGGTCTAAGGGCCACGATCTGTTGATCACTAACTCTCGGGCTTCTTGACACCGATGTACTTGACCCAGTCGATCTTTATCATCGCGTAGACTATGACGGCGAGCAGCAGCGTGGATGCGAGTCCTCCCACGACGCCGCTGGACGCGAAGACGTCCTTGACCAAGGCGT
>JAEHCT010000228.1 GCA_020697635.1 Candidatus Bathyarchaeota archaeon | reverse complement strand
CATAATATCATTAAATCAAAAAAGTCTTTATTACAAATGAAAAAATCGATGGGTTTCTCTTGTCGATAACCCTAAATCACCAGTCCATTACGCTTAGAACATGAGTCCAGGCATCAGCGATGAACAGCTGCTCGACCTGTACAGGGTCATGATCAGGATCAGGGTCTTCGAGAACGGCGTCAGGCGGCTCATCGACGAGGGAAGGTGTGGCCACGTCAGCTTAAGCACGGGCGGGGAGGCCGTCGCCGCCGGCGTCAGCGCCCATCTAACGGCTGAGGATCAGATCGGCAGCACCCACAGGCCCCTGGGCCACCTCGTGGCCAAGGGCGGCGACCTCAAACGGATGATGGCCGAGATAATGGCCAAGGCCACGGGCACCAACAGGGGCAAAGGCGGCCCATACCACATCTTCGACAAGGGCGTCGGGGCCCTCGGCGCCAACGGCACCGTAGGCGGCAGCGTCCCCATGTGCGCAGGCTACGCCCTCGCCAACCAGCTCCGCGGCAACAGCAGCGTGGCGGTCAGCTACTTCGGCGAGGGAGCCAGCAACCAGGGAGGCGTCCAGGAGACTCTCAACCTGGCGGCGTGCTGGAGGCTCCCCGTGGTCTTCGTCTGCGAGAACAGCAGCCCCGATGTGCAGCGTATGCTGGGCCACGAGATCGACTACCCCCAGCTCAGCATAGACGACGTGGGGGCCCGCGGTGCCGCCTACGGCATCCCCGGAGCCACCTACGAAGGCTGGGACGTCGAGAAGGTGTACACGGTGACGGGAGAAGCCGTTGAGCGAGCCCGAGACGGCGGAGGCCCTTCGCTGCTGGAGTTCAAGATCCACAGGCTCGGCTCCGACGAGGACGACCCCCACTGCCCCATCAAGCGTTTCAGGGAGAAGCTCATGAGCAGAGGGGTGTTGACGGAGGAGCTGGACGCCGAGATGCGGGACACGGAGGCCGTGAATGTGAAGGAGGCTATCGACTTCGCCGTCGGCAGCCCAGAGCCAGAGCCCATCGACGCCCACATGGGCGTCTTCGTGGAGGACGACTAGGATGCCGCGAGTCATCACCTACGCGGAGGCCATAAACGAGGCGCTGAGGGCGGAGATGCGTCGCGACCCCGAGGTGTTTCTATTCGGCGAGAACGTCAGCAGCAGCTGGAGGCCCGCCACCAAGGGCCTCAAGGAGCTGTTCGGAAGGGAGCGCGTCAGGGACGCCCCAATAACGGAGACGGCATTCATCGGGGCAGGCGTCGGAGCCGCCGTCGTCGGCATGAAGCCTGTCGTGGAGCTCATGCTGGTGGACTTCGGGCTCGTCGCTATGGACCAGATACTGAACCAGATGGCCAAGACCACGTACATGACGGGGGGCACGGTCAACGTCCCCATGGTGCTACGCGCCATCTACGGCGCCGGCAAAGGCAACGCCGCCACCCACAGCGAGTCCCTCTACGGCGTCTACGCCCACATGCCTGGGATGAAGGTCGCGGTGCCCAGCAACCCCTACGACGCCAAGGGGCTCCTCATCACGGCCATACGTGATCCCAACCCCGTGGTCTTCTTCGAGCACAGGCTCCTCGGCCGGATGGAGGGCGATGTGCCCGAGGAGTCCTACACCGTTCCCTTTGGCGTGGCCAACCTTGTGAGGGAGGGAGCCGACGTCACCGTGGTCGCGGTGGGCAAGATGGTTCAGGAGGCCTCCAAGGCGGCGGACACGCTCAAGGGCGAGGTGAGCGTCGAGGTCATAGACCCCAGGACCCTGGTGCCGTTGGACGAAGAGGCCGTACTCAGGAGCGTCCAGAAGACGGGGAGGCTGGTGGCGGTGGACGAGGACTACGAGCGCTGCGGATTCACGTCGGAGGTCGCGGCGGTGGTCGCCGAGAAGGGGTTCCACAGCCTCAAGGCGCCTGTCGCCCGGGTAGCCAACCCGAACATACCGATACCGTTCAACAGGAACCTGGAGCGCCACGTGCTGCCGGACGCCGACAAGATCGTCCGAGCCATAAAGAGCGTTGTGAAGTGATCATAGGAGCCTCAGCGTGGGCTACCATCACTCCATGGGACGGTTCGACGCTGAAAGGGGCATGGGCTCTAACTGCCTGTTAAGCCACGGAGACCAGCTGGGCTAGCCGCTTGATCCTCTTTCTCAGCTTCTTCTTGGTGTTCCCGTCGAGCTCCGCCTTCTTCACCACGGCGAGGCCGTCACTCATGAACGCCTCTATCATGGAGACGTCCCCGGGGTCCACGTACTCCGGCAGCTGCTGTATAGCCCTGATGCACCTCTGGTTCCTGTCGACGCCCGCCTGAAGCTTGGTCACGTCCCAGTTTATCGCCCTCTTCTTGAGAAAGTACGAGTCTTCCTGTATGTCCCCGATCACCTTCCTGGCCTCCAGGAGCTCCTCTTTCTCCTTCACCTCCTCGAGCTTCCCCTGATAGACGCTCAGGTCTTCTTGGAACCGCTTCAGGTGCATCTCATTGAGTTGCAGCGCGGTCTCGAACCTGTTCTCGTAGCCGGAGTACACAGGGTCGTATTGCTCGACCGAGACCTTTCTGTCGAGGAGCATGCGGGTCAGCTTCACGTCCATGGATATGAGGCTCTTCAACTCGTCGAGGTTGGCCAGGGTGCTGCCGCAGTAGGTCTCCTTCATCGTTGGCTGGTGCTGTACCACCGTCTCCAGCTGTTGTGCCATGGCTCCTCATCCGTGATTGGGTACTTATCCCTGTGTATGTATCTGTTTTCAACAATACTTCGCGGATAAGTACGCAGGTCGGCTCAGGCTGCCAGTCTGGGTGCGCCTCGAAAGCAGAGGAATGAGGGTCTTTTCCCTTCCTCAACAGATCCTTGAATCCGCCATACATCTACTCAAGCGATTTTAAGCGAGAACATCGTTAAATATACCGTAAATGTAGCCTGTTTTAGGGTTGCCGCAACATAAATAATCTCATCTGCACGGCAGCCCCTGTGAGGCGAAGAGACATGAAGTGGGGATACATCACCTTCGGAAAGTACACGCCCTACTGGCGTGAGGAAGCATCTTGGGAAGAAAGACGCATGAAGATGAACCAGATGAAGTCAGAAGCTGCGAAGCATGGGTTTGAGATGA
>JAEHCT010000227.1 GCA_020697635.1 Candidatus Bathyarchaeota archaeon | reverse complement strand
CGACCGAGCCCGACGCCGCGCGCCTCCCTGGAGAGGATCAGCCACCTGAACTGGGCCGCCTCCTGGCTGTGCTCCACGATGGCTACGCAGCCGCATAGGGCGCCGTCCTTCTCCACGACCCATATCCTCTGGCGTGGGTTGCCCGGGCTTAACGCGAACTCGGCCAGCGGCTTTGTCACGTACGCCTCGAACGTGGTGTCCAGGCCGTATTCCTTGGCGTAGACGACGCTGTGGAGGTGTGTTATGTGGCCGACGTCTCCCGGCATCAGACCGGTTCTGATACTTACCCTGTTCTCAGCGTCCTCGAACACTATGGTCATGGTGTTAGTCACAGCCATAATATTTGTCTGGATCATGTAAAGTTATTATCACACTCCAACATAGTCTATCTGATTAAATTGAGAAGGCTGGTAGACAAGGCGCTGGAGTACGCCAGCGAGCAGCACAAGGGCCAGCTGGACGACCAGGGAAGACCCTACTTCTTCGCCCACATAGTCCAGGTCCACAGCATACTGAAGGACGTGACCGACGACGAGGAGGTCCTCTGCTCTGGGATACTCCACGACGTTATCGAGGACACTGATACAACCTACGAGGACCTCATAAGGGAGTTCAACAAGCCCATAGCCGACCTAGTCAGGGAGCTTACCCAACAGGGAACCCGGAGCACGGGGTACTATTTCCCCCACCTCAAGACCAGGAAGGCCATCATGGTGAAGTTCGCCGACCGATTGAGCAACCTCAGCCGCATGGACGACTGGCCGGGGGACCGGCAGGAGGAGTACCTCAACATGAGCAGGTTCTGGCCGGAAAAACCGCCGGGGGACAGGGTGCCCTCACCCAACAGCCCTGAGGAGCCCTAGAGACTCCTCGAGGCTCGGCGTCTCGGATAAGATTTAATTACAGTCGTCATCATTCAACAGTGAAGTTTCGAGGCGGTGAAATGAGCGAACACGCTGATAAGGTGCTTCAAGCCATGAAGGACGCGGGTAAGCCTGTGCGTCCCGGCGACGTGGCCAAGGCTCTCGGGGTGGAGAGCAAGGAGGTCTCCAAGGCCATCAAGGTCCTCAAGAAAGAGGGCAGGATACACTCCCCCAAGAGATGCTACTACGCGCCCACAGAGTAACCCATTTATCTCTATTTTTCGTCCTGAAGGATGTCGTAGGCTAGTCCTGTCGATGTCTTGATTATTTCTCGGCACTTCGTCGCCCACATGTCTTTCTCGGTGTATCTCCTGTAGTCGTCGGGGTCGTCTACGTCCAGGCCGAGGACGCCGGGGCACGTCACAGACCCATAAGCCTCCTCGAAGGCCTCGGCGAGCCGTCTGCTGTACCAGTAAGGCTTCCTGCTTGGCTCCGTCTTCGGGGCGTCTCTTCCGTACCTGAGCCCGAGCCCCATAACGGCGCCCGACAATGCGCCGCACACGTTTCCTGTGCGGGCTACTCCGGCGGCGAACCCGGTGGCGATCCTCGGAATAAGCTCGGACTCTACCCCCATGGACTCGCCGAGGGCCAGCAGCACCGCCTCGCTGCAGAGGAATCCTTTCGCGGTGTAGCTCTCGGCGGCTCTGATGGTTTCTTCTCTCGCGTCCATCTCTTCACGTCACCGAGAACCTGAACACCGTGGAGTGGTTATAGGTTTCCCCCGGCCTCAGCACCGTGGAGGGGAAGCAGGGCTGGTTGGGCGAGTTGGGGAAGTGCTGGGTCTCTAGGCAGAGCCCCGCGTGCCTCGTGTAGGTTCTCCCTCTGCCGCTCTCCGAGCCGTCCAGGAAGTTCCCCGTGTAGAGCTGGACGCCGGGCTGGGTGGTCGAGACCTCTAGGACCCTGCCGCTGCCGGGGTCGCGTAGGGTTACGGCTGGCCCGCTTCCCTTGGTCAGGACGTAGTTGTGGTCGTAGCCGCCCCCGTGCTCCAGCTGCTCGTCGGGCTCTGTGATTCTCTCGCCCACTCTCCGCGGCCTCCTGAAGTCCATCGGTGTTCCGTCAACGCCTAGTATTTCCCCGGTAGGTATCAATTCGCCGTCGACCGGCGTGAACAGGTCGGCGTCGATCCTCAGCTCGTGGCCCAGCACGGTGCCTCGGCAGGCCAGGTTGAAGTACGAGTGGTTGGAGAGGTTGACGACTGTCGCCCTGTCGGTCTCCGCCCTGTAATCTATCCTTAGCTCATCTGCGTCGTTCAGTGTGTAGGTCACCCATGCGTCGAGGTTCCCGGGGTAGCCTTCCTCGCCGTCCACGCTGCGGTGGCGGAGCTCCAGCTGTGCGGAGTCGGAGTCGACGGCCATGTGCGCCTCCCAGACGACCTTGTCGAAGCTTCTCGCGCCCCCGTGGAGGTGGTGAGCGCCGTCGTTCCTGGTGACGCCGTGCTCGACCCCGCCTATCTTGAACCGCGCCCCCGCTATCCTGTTGGCGTAGCGCCCCACTATGCACCCTAGGTACGCCTTGGACGCCAGGTACTCTTCGATGGCGTCGAAGCCTAAGACGACGTCGCCCAGCGCGCCGTCCCTGTCCTGTGTGAGGACGCTGGTGACGGTGCCGCCGTAGTCGCTCACCGTGACTCTTAACCCTCCGTTGTTCTCCATGACGTAGAGGTGAGCCCTGGAGCCGTCCGCTGTGGAGCCCCACGGCCTCCTGTCCATCTTCATGGTGTGTGAATGACCTTGGCCGGGAAAGTATTTTCCCTTCCCCAGCGTATGATTAGGCGATTAATTTGAGAGGCACCATTCTGCTCACAGGGTTCGAGCCCTTCGGGGGCAGCCATGTGAACCCGTCCATCGAGGCGTGCAGTAGGCTAGATGGGCGGATCTTCAACGGGTACAGGGTCGCGGTCGAGGAGATACCCCTCAGGTACGCCGAGGTTCGCCCGAGGCTTTTGGAGGCCGTTGAGCGTCACAGCCCCTCCGCCGTGGTGTGCACGGGTCAATCCGGTGCGGCCACCATCAACGTGGAGAGGGTGGCCATCAACGTCGCGGACGCAAGGATCCCGTATAACTGCGGCGACAAGCCTCGGGACAGAGTCGTAGAGGACGGCGGCCCCGCGGCCTACTTCACGAGGCTGCCCATTAGAAGGCTGCTCAAGGCCCTAGAGGAGGCCAAGATCC
>JAEHCT010000226.1 GCA_020697635.1 Candidatus Bathyarchaeota archaeon | reverse complement strand
TCGACGCTCGCATCCAGTTCAGCCGAGTCGTCGATCAATGTGTTCTTCGCTGGTTTGTCCGTGTTGACGAGCAGGTCGCCGCAGAAAAGGTCGCCATCGGCCGTCAGGACGCCTATCGAGCCCTTGGAGTGCCCCGGGGTTTGGATTATGGTTGCGTCAAGCCCGTAGACGGAGAGGTCCTGGTCATCCTCAAGATATATGTCTGGGGTGAATTTCTCGTAGTCGCTGAGACCGAGGATCTTCATCAAGAATCCGACCAGCCCAATCATTACGCCACCCCGCGCATCCACAAACATGTCCCCACTCTCGACCATGCTGAAGTCACCCCCATGCATGGCTACCTTCGCCCCATGCTTGTCCCTCAGATAGGCGGTGTTGCCTACATGGTCTAAGTGACCATGAGTGATAATTATCATCTTCAGATCTCCCGGCTGACAACCGGCTCCCTGCAGCTCCTTCTCGAGCTGGTCTCTTCTCTTCGCTATACCCGTGTCTATCAGGAAATACCCTATCTCGGTTTTCAATAGGTAGCAGTTCACGGCCATCAGGTACTTCTGGGTGATGACCTTTATCTCAGTCGACACGTTTCCTACTTCATTTTCAGCGATATAAAAACCCGGTCCTTACACACATATCACACGCGTCCTGTGGGCCTTCACGACGAAGGCAACCTCAGGGGCTAATGATTCCCCTCTCCTGAGGCTCAGGGCGAGGAAGGCGGCCATCAACGCGAATATCGCAGCGAACATCCCCAGATAGATCGATTCGCCCCTCTGCCCGTAGTAGCCGATGGCGATCATCAGCGAGTAGAAGAGAGCCCCCTGAGAGACGAGGAACGCCTGAGACCCCCAGCCCCTCCCTGTGTACAGCCCGTAGCCCCCGACGACGAGCATCAGCGCCGTTGCGCTGTCCGCGAGGACGCTGAACGCCGTCTCGAAGGGGATGGCCTCCAGCTCTGGGACCCTCCCGGTGCTTAGGAGGAGGGCCCACATACCCAGCATGGATAGGCCCGTGAACATCGAGAACATGGCAGCGAGCCTCCTTGTGTCGACCATCCAATCCCACCCGGATAAACGATTACAGAAGCATTGGATAATGGCCGCAATTTAAATCCAGAGGTCGGTAACTCATATCTACTCTTCCCCAAGCTACAATCTTCTACCTCAATTAAACTATATTAGCGGAGAATCTAGGTTGGGCTCTGTTCCTCCACCTGAGTATCGACAAGAGAGGCGTTCCGGGTCTTGAGGTGCCTGTACCCTCTTAGCCCGGCGATCCCGAGCACGACGAAGGGGCCTACCACGATGACCATGGTGATCATCCCCTGGGCGACGGAGAAGAGCACCGAGAACCCCGCCTTGACGGGGACCGACCAGTCCACCTTGGGGAACCACGCGAACTGGATCTCGGGCTCCTCCTCCTCAAGGTTGAGGTAGACGGTTACGGTGGCGAGCTCGACGCGGCTCTCAAGGTAGTTCATCCTGCCCTTGATTGACTCGATGCTGCCCCTGACCCGCTCCAGCTCCTTCTCCACCTTGAGCACCGACTCCACCGTGGTGCCCATCTCCATGATATCCAGGAGCCTCTGCTCCTGCCTCTCCAGGTTGACCAGCTGTGACCCCAGGTCCACGTACTCCTCGGTCACGTCCTCGCCCTGCAGGTCCCTGCTCTGGACCACGCCCAGCTCCTCAATCTCGGCCACGGCGTCGTGGAACACCCTCTGAGGCACACGTACCGTGATGAACCCGCTCTCGCTACGCGTCTTCTCCGTGGCCACGAACCCTCCGTGGCTCTCAGCTAGGAGCCTAACCGCGTCGATGGCCGACTCCAGGTCCTCCACCTCCAGCTCAAGCCGGGCCGTGAACACCACAAGCCTCTCCGCGAAGACCTCGGCGGCGGCATGCACCTCATACTCGGCTTCGGTGGAGCCCATATCGAACCACACGGTCAAGGGGCTCGCGGAGGCAGCCTTCGCAGCGTCCGCAGCCGCAGATGCTGCCTCGGCGGCCGCCGTAGCCGCGATGGCGTCACTTATACTTGAAGTGAGCGTCGTCGTCTCACCTGCGTCTGAACGCGAGTAGCTGAACCCGGACAAGATGATCGAATGCTCGTCGGGCATGAAAGTGTTACCGACCATGTACGCCGAGAAGAGCATCACGAGCAGAGCCGCGGCGATGATCGAGTTCCTCCTCGAGGGTCTGGGGATTCGTCTTATTACTATCATGGTTGGCCTCCTAAACCAGTTTCAGATAAAAATAAAGCAACCATGTATTTCATCCTACGTTTTTGAACGAGTGTTCTAAAACGTTAAACAAAGGAATATTCGTTGAATTATCTGATGAGTCATAGCCAACCCCCGATGAACGCTTGAAGAGTTTTATTAAGCTCTGATTCGAACTGGCTAATCGTCATGTACGAAGTGGAGGATGGGCCTTACCCCCTCGTGGTCATCGATCCAGTGAAGGGATGTTGTGGTCGAGACTACGAGCGACCCGAGTGGAACATACATTTCAGCAGAGTCAGGGAGCTCATCCCGAGGCTGAACGACTTCGCTAAGAGGTATCGAGCCCTGGGGGGCAGGGTAATATGGGTCAAGCCAGCTCCCTGGACAGAGGAATACCTGCCGGATAACATCAACAGGCTCTACCGTGAGAACCCCCGAGCAACTTTCTACGTCACCGAGAAAGTGGACGAGTACTCGGAGTTCCAACCCGGGATAGAGGTGGAACCCGGGGACCAGGTAATCGAGAAGAACAGCTACTCTGCCTTCACCAACCCTCGGCTGAGGGAAGCCTTGGACTCTGACACCTACCTGGTTGCAGGGTTCTACGCGGATGGTTGCGTCAACGCGACCATCGTGGACGGCTGGGGCAGGGGATGCTTCACCTTCATACTGTCAGACCTGGTCGAGTCCATGGACGACCCAGTCAAGCAGAATCAGAAGAGATTCCTCCTGAGCCACGGCTGGCCGTTGATGTACGGCCACGTCACGCCCAGCGAAGAGTTTCTCAGGCTCATAGAATAACTAAAACCAAGCCGCAAAACCCAAGTCCGGGGGCAGGAGGGAGATTATACCTGAAACCGGATTCTTCTAGGGCGAGGGTGACCATCTAGAACTAGGGCCTTCTCCTCTGATCATAGGTTCC
>JAEHCT010000225.1 GCA_020697635.1 Candidatus Bathyarchaeota archaeon | reverse complement strand
GGCCGCCAGGCCCCGGAGATGCTTTTCTCCCAGTATCCAGCCGCTGAGCAGCGGGTCCGCCTCGGGGTACCACGCCACGGTGCAGCCTTCCTTCACCTTGAACGCGGGGCTGTGCAGGTACATTATGGCCTCCTCGCGGCTGAATCCGTAGCCCACCGGGTGGGTGTCGTCCACCAGGACCCTGAGCAGGCTCCCGGGGCAGTAAAGCTCCTTCTGGTCCATCCCCTCCGTCGCCAGCTCGGCGCCGGCCCACAGCTCCTTCACCGCGTACTCGCACGCCCTGTTCAGCGTCACCACCGTGCCTCCCTGCTCGAGGAACCTGAGCACCTCCCGGTTGCCGCCCTCCTCGATGCCTCGGCGGTAGACCGGCTCATATGTCTCGGGGTTCATCCCTCTCCGGTCCTTCATGCCCTTCATCACGCTGTCCCGGGTCATGTCCGGGAACACAATTACGTCCACATTATCTCTGAGCCCTCCGGCCCGCACGTCCTCGGGGTAGAGATTCACGTACGTGTAACCATATTCCTCCAACACCATCCTTAGCCACCCCTCGTCCGCGTTAGGCATGTGCGCCCTGTAGACGCCCACCGTGGGCTTGACCAGCTCGAAGCAGTCCTCCGGCAGCTCATCGAGGCCGTAGAAGTCGAGGCCCAGCTCCTCCGCCAGCTCGTGGATGAGCGTCCTCCCGCCCTCAACGACGAAGGCCCCCGGCTTCAACGTAGCGTCTTCCAACTCCAGGTAGTCCATACACCGGCATACGCCGTGCCCGGCGTCAAGCAGCCTGTTCACCGCCTTGTAAGAGTAGTTGGGAACAGCGGAGAACGCGTAGTGCTTCTTGCCTCGTCTATGAACCGTGCCCTTGGGCAAGGCCGGCAAATCAACGGTCTTAAGCTTGACCTCGAACGCCGTGTCCGCCCGCGTCACCTCGACGCCCAGCTGGAGGCTGAGCGTGTGGGCGGTCACGTCGTAGGGCACCTTCGGCGGCGCCTCCGGGCTATCCCTGAGGTCGGGGTAGACCTGCCTCTCCAGCATCGTCTTGGCGAAGTTGCCGTAGGCCTGAGCGTACATGACAACGTGGCTGCCCGCCGGGTACTCGACGCCGTCCGCCGTGAACGACTCCTCCGCCTCGTGGATCTCAACGTCGCCCATCCTGAGAACCCAGAGGAGCTCCTTGACGGCCCCAGGGTCACGCTGAGCCAACGGGATGACGAACGCGTAAGGCCCGCTGGCCGGCTCCAGCGCCCTACACCCCATCTCCAGGGTCCCCCTGAGCCAACGTTTCCTGAACTTGGCAGCCGTCTGGAGGCACGCCCAGGCCGCGGTGAGCTCGTAGTCTATGATGTTCCTCAGGGTCCAGGCTCCCCCCCTCCACGGGATGGGGTGGTTCCACCGGGCCTCGTTGGGGTTGAAGCCCCTCTCCGTCTCCATCTCCTCTGGTGTGACATCGATGGGCGACGCTATCTTCACCGAAGCGGCCTCGCTGAGGATGCGTATGCCGCCGTGGTGGTGCTGGTACGCCCTCGCCGGGGTCCACGCGTCGAAGACCCAGTGGGTGGCGACTCCGGCCTTACCCTCCCGGGCAAGGGCGTCCGCCATGCTGATTCCCATGAAGTTGACTCCGCTGGTGAGCACCGGGTCTATGTTGGGCTCGTAGGGGTCTATGAACGGCGGCACGTAGAGCCTGGGTCCCTTGCTGCCCATCTGGTGCATGTCGTAGACGATCTGGGGGTGCCACCTGTTGTGTACGTGCTCGATGGTCAGCTGAGTCTCCTTCAGAGTGAACATGTACCAGTCCCGGTTGTTGTCGTGGCCGGCGTACTCGTGGTAGACGTAGGGCGGCCTAGTGCCCTCGTACTCGGTGCCCAGGTACCTGCCGTACCAGTCGCACACGATCCTGTTGCCGTCGGGGTTCAGGCTGGGCACCAGGAGGAACACGACGTTCTCCAGCACCTCCGCCATCTCCGGGCTGTCCTCGGTGGCGAGCCTGTGGATCAGCTCCATGCTCATCTGGCTGCCCCCGACCTCGGTGCTGTGTATGCTGCAGCTGATCAACGCCACCGTCTTCCCCTTCTCCAGGAGTTCGACGGCCTCCTCCTCTCCGAGCCCCACAGGGTTACCGAGCCTCAGCTGTATCCTCCGAAGCTCCTCTAGGTTCTCAAGGTTCTCGGGCGACGAGACGGTGGCCAGTATGAAGGGGTTGCCCAGCGTGGTCTCCCCAAGCTCCTCCACATTGACCCGCGGCGACGCCTCGCCCACCTTCATGAAGTACTCGACTATCTCCGGCCAGTCGGCCAGCTTACGGTCCGTGCCGACCCTGAAACCAAGATGCTCCTCCGGGGCCGGAACCTCTCCAATGGACATGGTTTATTGTAGATCAAACCTCTAGTTAAGGTCAACGAATAAATCTAAGAACAGGGGGGACAACCCATAGGGAATGGATGCAGGCACCCACGAGAATAGGCCGCCTGTTCATCATGGTCGCCCTGGGAGCCTACTTCGGCAACACGGTGCTGTTCAGGTTCACGATGTTGACCGGCAGAGCGCAGTTTTTCCTACAGGTCCTGAAGCTAATACCGATGTAACAAACCCACTTTTTTATTTTTTTTTCTTTGGCGTCCTACCAGATGTTTTATGTTGTGATGGCTGAGTCATGTTGATCGCCTTGAACAAGGAGACACTTGATGAGCTGCTGGCGGACGAGCATATGCTGAACCGGGTGAAGCTGGAGTGTATGTTGCTGCCCTACATAGGGCTAAGGCCTGTCAGCCAGATCACTGTCCCCGCCGAGTTCCCGGGCGGCTTCGAGATGGGGCAGAGGATAGACCGCGCCGTAAAACCCCACATGGATAGGCTTCAGGCCATAACGGAGCCCAGAGCCAAGGTGCAGGTCATCCAAGAGACTAAGAAGCTTATGGAGACGCAGTTCGAGGCGGTGGTCGAGAGCTCCAATCCCTACAAGTTGTACTATAGTTGGAGCGACAGGCTCGGGTTAAATTCGGAGCAGGCCCAGGTCCGGCCAACCGTCCACGAGATATTCCTGTTCAAAGACGGAAGAGACGGGAGGGAATTAAAGAGGCTGCTTAAAGATCGGGTGAAGATCAGAGCCAAGGTCCAGAGGAGACCCGATCCCCGGATAGCGCCCGTCCGTT
>JAEHCT010000224.1 GCA_020697635.1 Candidatus Bathyarchaeota archaeon | reverse complement strand
GGAGAGTCCCTCGAAGAGGACGTAGCGACGGCGCTCAGAAACGAGGAAACCGTGATAAGGTTCTGCCTGGACGCGGCGAAGACCTCCGGCGAGCTGCTACCCGATCTGCCAGACACCTTCGATTATCTGGTGAAAAGGAAGAGGAAGAGGGTGGAGCTTCTCAGGAGCCTCACTTAGCCTCCCTGTCGGCCACCTTAAGGGCCTCGTCCAGGGCCGCCATCCCCTTGTCTATGTCCTCCTCGCCGACGACCAGCGGTGGAGCCACCAGCAGTATGTTGATGATGTTGACTACGTAGACCCCCAGCTCCATGCAAGCCCCGCTTATCCGCTTCAGCATGTTCGGTTCGAACTTCTGCTCCCTCGTCACGAAGGGCTCCTTGGTCTCACGGTCCTTGACGAGCTCCACGCCCCAGAAAAGGCCCTTGCCCCTCACGTCGCCCACCGACTTGTGGTCCTCCTTGAGCTCCATCAGCCGCTTACCCAGGATCTTGCCCATCTTGGCGGCGTTCTCCACAAGGTTGTACTTGCTGTACTGCTCTATCGCCGCTAGGGCGGTGGCGCATACCAGGGGGTGCATCGCGTAGGTCTGGCCGTGGACGAACAGGTTCTCGGGCCTGTCGAAGTAGTCGGCGATCTTCCTCGTGGTGATGGTCGCCCCCATGGGTATGTAGGCGCCCGTGATCCCCTTCGCCATGGTCATGATGTCGGGCTCGACGCCCCAGTGCTCGATGCAGAACATCTTGCCGGTCCGGCCGAACCCAGCCATGACCTCGTCGTCGATGAGCAGCACCTCATGCTCGTCGCAAATCTCCCTGACCCGCGGCATGTACTCGTCAGGCGGCACCAGTATGCCGTTGCTGCCGACTATGGGCTCCATGACCACCCCCGCCACGGTCTTGGGGCCCTCCATCCTGATGATCTCGTCGACGTACTCGGCGCAGGTTATCCCGCAGCCCGGGTACTCCTTGCCGAAGGGGCACCTGTAGCAGTAACAGTCGGGGGCCCTGACTACGCCCGGCATCCCGACGGCGTACTGGGTGCGGGGGTCTCCCGTCAATGCTATGGCGCCTGAGGAGGCGCCGTGGTACGACCTGTACCTGGACACCAGCTTGGATTTCCGGGTGTATAGCCGCGCGATCTTGATGGCCGCCTCGTTTGCCTCGGCCCCGCCGATGGTCAGGAAGCTCTTGGACAGGTCTCCCGGCGTTATCTCGGCGAGCTTCTTGCCGAGTTCGGCTGCCGGCACCGTGGCGAACCCGGGGGCCGCGTAGCAGAGCTTCTTCGCCTGCTCTGCCATCGCCTGCTTCACCTCTTCGGCGCTGTGGCCTAGGTTGCTGCACATGAGCTGGCTGCTGAAGTCCAGCACCCGTTTACCGTCGAGGTCGGTGAAGTGTACGCCTTCGGCGGTGTCGACGACCATGGGGTTCCAGGTGTGCTCGTACCTCCAGGTCCCGTAGACGTACTTCTTCTCCATCTCCCGGTAGTGATCGGAATCAGACATGGTTCATGGACGGTTGCTCAGAATATAATATTTAGCAAAGGTACCCCCATAGGATACCAGTTGGTGATCGTATGCACGCTGATCTTGTCCTAGTAAACGGTAAGGTAGTGACCATGGACGCGGCTGAGTCCATCGCGGAGGCCGTGGCGGTCAAGTACAACCGGATAGAGAAGGTGGGCACCACCGCCGAGGTCCTCGAACTCAAGGGCGACGACACAGAGGTGATCGACCTTGGTGGGAGAACCGTGGTCCCGGGGTTCATCGACAGCCACTGTCACATGATATCGACGGGGGCCAGAAGGATGCTCAACGTGGACCTTAGCGAGGAGGCCGGGGTCCAATCTATAGGCGACCTCGTCGAGAGGCTGAAGGAGAGAGCCGAGGAGACCCCGAAAGGCCGGTGGGTCACCGGGTACCAGGAGGACGACTCCAAGCTCAAGGAGAAGCGGCACCCGACCCGCTGGGAGCTGGACGAGGCCAGCACCGAGCACCCCATACTCATCTCAACGGTTGGCGGCCACTTCTACATGGCCAACAGCAAGGTTTTCGAGGACGCGGGCGTGTCCAAGGACACCCCGGACCCGGTGGGAGGCAAGTTCGACAGGAACCCCGAGACGAAGGAGATCACGGGAGGCATCCACGAGAAGGCCCGGGACCTGGTCTGCCCGGAGCCCATACTTCCCACCCGCAGCCAGTCCATCGACGGCGCCAGGATTATACTCACCGAGTGCGCCGAGCACGGCATAACCTGCGTCTACGACACCGTGGAGAAGGAGCAGATCAGAGCCGCCCTGGACCTGAAGAACGGCGAGGGGCTCCCCGTCCGAGTCAGGATGGACGTCGCCATAGACCTGTTCCCGCAGCTCAACGAGCTGGGCGTCTACAGGGGCCTCGGCGACGACTGGCTCAGGGTCTGCGGCCTCAAGTTCTTCTTCGACGGCGCCATCTCGGCACGCACGGCCGCCGTCACCGAGGAGTACCTCAACAAGCCCGGGTTCTACGGCGTCATGGCGACGACCCCCGAGATAGCCAGGGAGACATTGGAGGCGGCCTACGCCGAGGGCTACAGGGTGAGCAGCCACGCCAACGGCGACGCCGCCATAGAGCTGTACCTCGACATCATGGAGGAGCTGCAGACGAAGTACCCGCGGGACGACCCCAGGAACAGGGACATCCACTGCACCGTCATAACCCCTGAGCTGGTGCGGCGCATCAAGGAGCTGGGCGTACTGCCCACCATCTTCGGGCCCTACCCCTACTACCACGGCGACAAGCTCATCCCCGCTTTCGGCGAGGAACGGCTTGAACGCATGTTCGCGGCCCGCAGCTTCCTTGACGCCGGCGTCAAGATAGCGGCCCACAGCGACCACCCCTGCGCGCCCTACCCGCCATTGATGGCGATACACGCGCTTGTGAACAGGGTGACGCGGAAGGGTAGGCCCATAGGCCAGAGCCAGAGGGTGACGGTCATGGAGGCGCTGCGGCTGTACACCGTTCACTCGGCTTACCAGCAGCTCGACGAGGACCGGCTGGGCAGCATCGAGGAGGGGAAGCTGGCCGACATGGTGGTCCTCGGCGGGGACATACTATCGGTGCCCACCATGGAGATCATCGACATACCCGTGGACATGACCATAATCGACGGCCGAGTCGTC
>JAEHCT010000223.1 GCA_020697635.1 Candidatus Bathyarchaeota archaeon | reverse complement strand
GAGCCACCCAAAGACCACGCCGAGGCCCATCCGCTACTCCACATCCTCGGGCTTCTCGTCGGGCGCGAAGCACTCGTAGCCCCACCGCCTCTCGTCGTCGAGGGCGGTCCTGACCTGCCTCCTCAGAGACTCCACCATGAAGGGCAATATGAGCCCGAACGCGATGAAGGGAGGCACCGTGTTCCACGCCATGTGGATCAGGGCGGCGACCAGAACACCGGGCGCCAAGTCGCTGAGCCGCACCTTCCCCTTCAACACCTTGGCCAGCCCCAGGCTCCTCCCCGCCATCGCGGTCCACGCTATGTGCATGAACGCCGTCATGGACCTCACAAGCACCGCTGTCACCGCCGGGAAGCTGTTGTTCACTATCATCTCGTAGAGGTACCAGAAGTTCTCCAGGCCAGCGAACCCGGCGCCGGCCGCGGCGCCGTACACCATGCCGTCCAGGTGGTCGTTGAACTCCTGCCCCAGCCTGCCCCGCGCCACTAGGTAGACGCCCAGCGCCTTCAATGGCTCCTCGATGAACCCGGCGCCGCCCGCCCCCAGGAGGGGCGCCGTCACCACGGCGTTGAGGATGCCGGCGGCGATGCCTATGAAGGCTCCCCACCCGAAGCAGTACGCCACCATCGCCAGGGGCTCCCTCTCGTACCTGTCGCTCCGGACCATCCACACGACGTAGAGGAGGGGCGCCGCGTACCCTGCCAGGGTGAAGCCCAGGTAGCTAAGCCAGTCCCCTCCGTAGGAGGTGCCCAGCCCCATGACGAGGAGAAGCACGCCCCAAACCATGTAGGGGGTCAGGGGCGCCTGCTGGCGGTCAGCGAACACCGAGACGTTGGGAGGCGCCTGGACGGGGGAGGGGTTGAACAGGCTGCGTATGGCCTCCACGAAGAGGCTCTCCCCCGACACCTGTGCGGCCTCGGCGGCGTATCCCTGGCTCTCAACCCACTCACTCAGCCTCTTCCCGCAGCATCTGCAGTACTCGTCCTCAGGTTCTACCTCGGACCCGCAGTCTGGGCAATTAGGTATCTTTGATCACTGCACAAATATGCGGCAACATGGATTTAGAGGTATCTCATCGCCGCCTACTCGCGGCACACCACGCTACGGAGCCCTGTACCGCTGTGAATGATTATTAAACGTGGAGCCGCCTATACCGACGGAGCCCTGTGAGCGACATGATAGAACTGCGGAGGAGGCTGCCCTTCATGCGGGGCAACTTCATGATCCTCACCGTCAGGATGGTGGTGGGCCAGATCTGCAGGAACATGGTGTTCCCGTACGCGAGCCTCCTCATCCTCGCCGTGGGGGGCAGCACCTCCCAGATAGGCGTCGTCAACAGCCTGAGGCCCCTCGCCGGGCTGCTGGTGTTCCCCGTCGCCGGCTATCTCACCGACCGGAGGGGCAGGGTCAGGCTCATGGTGTTGGCGGGGTACATGTCGGCGTTCACTACGCTCATCTTCGTGTTCGCTCCCAGATGGGAGTGGATAGCGCTGGCGTCGCTCCTTCAGGGCTTCGCGGTGCTGGAGTTCCCTCCCAGCAGCGCCATCCTCGCTGAAAGCCTGGAGCCCCGGTACCGGGGAGTAGGTTTCGCCACGATGTCGACGCTCGCCACCCTCTTCGCGATAACGAGCCCCTACATAGCGGGCGTGATAACAGAGACACTCGGAAACGAGCTTGGCGTCAGGGCGCTCTACGCCATCTACATGTTATCTTTCATCATAAACACCCTGATACTCAGGTTCCTAACCGGGGCTGAGCCAGAGGGGGACCCGGGCGAGCTCCCCAGAGTCACCACCATACTACGGGAGGTGTACGGCGGCATCCCCGAGCTCGTCAGGAGCATGCCCCGGGGGGTCAAGGCCCTTAGCGTCGTCACCGGGATGGCTTTCATAGCCAACGCGTTGACGGCTCCCTTCTGGGTGGTCTACGCCACCGACGTTGTGGGGATCTCCAACGTAGAGTGGGGACTGATACTCCTTATCGAGTCCTTGATAAAGATAGGGCTCACCATCCCGGCCGGCATGGTGGCCGACAGGTACGGCCGAGCCAAGACACTGTTCGCGGCCGTGTTCATCTCGCTGGTGTCCCTGCCCTCCATAGTCTTAGCGACGAGCTTCGTCCACGTGCTGCTGGTCAGGGTGGGCGCGGCCCTGGCCGTCGCCCTCTACATGCCAGCCTCCACCGCGTTGATGGCCGACCTCGTGCCCCGGGAGATAAGGGGCCGCGTCATGTCCGCTGTGGGCAGGGGAAGCGTGATGTTGGGCGCCGCCGGAGGAGGCACAGGCGGCCCCGGGATGGGCTACTTCTTCACGCTTTTCGTGATGGCGGGGTCCGTCCTCGGCGGCGTACTGTACTCCATCGACCCGTCCTATCCGTGGTGGGGGGTGCTGGCCACATGCGTGGTCCAGATGCTTTTCGTGATCCTCTTCATCAGGGATCCAGAGAAACAGGAACGCTAACTCATAGCCCAAGTAGCTTCGCGGCAAAGACGGCCGGGGGCAACGCCAACGTCGCCGTGGTGTCGCTGACTGTGGTGATTGCGGGGATGACCACGTTGTCCGGGTTGAGGCCCCGCTCGAAGGCCAGGTGGGCCGAGTACAGTGCGAAGACGCTGACGGCGCCGAAGCTGAGGAGGTTAGAGGAGATGGCCACCACGAGCAGCGTCACGAGGCTGACGCCGGGGGCACCGGGGCCCGTGATGAGCCACGCCGCTAACGCGAAGACCACGTGCATGAAGGCCGCCGGCACCTCCACCTGGACTATGTTTCTCCCCGCGCCTCTCAGCTCCTCCATGAAGCTGCGGGCGTAGCCGAGGGCCATGCTGGTGGTGGTCTGGCTTCCTATGATGCTCCCTACGTTGCCCAGGGCGTTGGTGAGGGCCGGGTACATGGCCATGAGGCCGGGGATGCGCTCCAGCGTCCCGCTCATACGGCTGAGCATGACGCCGTTGACGCTGCCGAAGAGGCTGCTGAGGACGACGACGGTGGTGCCCTCGCGGAGGGTCTGCCTAAAGAACCCGTCGCCCCGGCTCCGGTAGGCCACGATGCCCACGGCGGTCAAGATGAAGACGAAGAGGGCCACCAGGACCAGGAAGATCGGGCCGCCCACCAGCACCAGGCTCACGACGGCCACGTAGAACGTGGTGACTATTATGTCGTT
>JAEHCT010000222.1 GCA_020697635.1 Candidatus Bathyarchaeota archaeon | reverse complement strand
CGGAGACCATGAATCCCGGGTTTACAAAAGTTAAAAACGGGTGCACCTTGTTCAGGGTATGAGCCTACTCACCCTGGACATCGTCAGGACAGGCGTGGCCCTCGCCATGCTGGGGTACGGCTCGTTCAGGGACCTCCGGACCAGGGAGATACACGACCTACTCTGGGTCGCCGGAGGAGGGACGGGCCTCGTCCTCGACGCCTACGAGCTGTTCCTCGGCACCCTATCCCTGCGTCAGCTCGTGTTCTCGGTGGGCTTCATGGTCGCCGTGGGGCTCGTCCTCGGGTACCTCAGGCTCTTCGGGGGCGCCGATCTCCTGGCCTTCATAGCGCTGTCCATCATACATCCGAGGGCCCCCGTCTACCTGCAGATTAACTGGGGCTGGACGCCGCCTTTCTACGCCTTTACCCTCATCTCGAACACCGCCATCGCCGGGATCATGACGCCGCTAGCCGCCTTGACCCGAAACCTGGGCGCCGTGAGCCGTGGTACGGACCTCTTCGAGAGACACATGGACGTCTCGGCCCTGAGGAAGGCGGCTCTCATGTTCACCGCCGTCAACGTGAGGCTGGGCGACGTCAGGGGGCCGCCGTACCAGTACCCGCTGGAGGAGGCCGGGGGCGGGATCAGGCTCAGGCCCGACATCTGGGACGACGAGAAGGCGGCGGAGGAGTTCAGGCTCCTCGGGGAGAGGTGCGTCGAGAGGGTATGGGTCTCGGCGACTCTGCCCTACCTGGTGCTCATAACTGCGGGGTACATACTCTCCGTGGCCTTCGGGGACGTGCTTCTCTGGCTGTTCATCGCCTTCTAGTCGCGGAGTATTATCTCGCCGGGCCTAGCCCCGCTGTGGGCGCCGTTCTCGACCACCAGTTTCCCGTTCACCCAGACGTAGGGTACGCCGGTGGGGTACGTCACTGATAGCTCGGGGTGTCCGACGATGCCGAGGTTCTCCATGTCTATGAGGGCTATGTCCGCGTATGCGCCGGGGGCCAGTGTGCCCCTGTCTTTCAGCCTGTATGTCTTCGCAGGGAGCGTCGCGCACTTGTATACTGCTTCCTCTATGGTGAGGAGGTCGCTGTCGCGGACGTATCTCGTGAGGAACTTGGGGTACCCCGTGAACTGGTCGGGCAGCGGCGTGGCGTAGGGAGGCGTCCTTCTCATGGTGTCTTTGTCGTCGGAGACGCCTACGTCGAGCCCCACCGCGCCCAGGGGGTGTCTGAAGAACTCTTTCATCTGCGCCTCTACCCCGCGGTAGTCGGTGTGGCTGGCCTTGCTGTCGGGGTCCTCCGTGATGAGGTCGCAGAGGGTGTTCCACGGGTCTTTCCCCCGGTTCTCTGACGCCTCTTGGAGGGTCTTGCCCGCGGAGTCTGCGTCGCTGTGAGTCACGATTTTGAGGTTCTCCGCCCAGTGGGGGTTGATGCACGGGTTTACCACGAGGCGTTGGAAGAGGTTTCCGGACTCTATCTCCTGCCAGGCCTTCTTCCTGAACTCCTCTGATCTGAGCCACTCTGCGAGTTTCTCTCGGCCGTCGAGGAGCCGCAGCCACTGGGTGAAGTGGAGGCTGCAGAGGTAGGGGAAGGGCTCCCAGCACTGCCAGGGTATCACGTCGAAGTTGACGTCCAGCCCCTCCTGGATGGCTCGATCGATGGGTTCTAGGGTCGCCTTACCGACGGCCGCCCCTATCTCGGGGGTCATGGGGGGCTGGCTGTACCACCCGGGTGCCAGGTGGGCTATGTTGAGCCTCACGCCCGTCGCTCTGGAGGCCTCTATTACTTCGAGGATCCCCTTTATGGGTTCGCTGCTGTAGCCGCCCATCTTGACCTGTCTTCTTCTGCCGGTGCGTCTCCAGTGGGGGACGTAGATGCCGTCGTATTCCTTGAGCGTGGCTACGCACTGGTTCATCTCGTCGGGGGTGGCGAATACGTCTGGGTCGTAGTCTAGGCCGGCTGACATGCCGTGGCAGCCTTGCTGCATGCCCTGGCGGATGAGTTCCTTCATACGGTCGACCTCGGCCTGGGTTGCTTCTCGTTTGTAGTCTTCGCCCATGACGGCGTACCTCACGGTGCCGTGGCCTATGAGGGGGACGTAGTTGATGGAGATGCCTTTGGTGAGGACGTGGTCGAAGTACTCGGCCATGGTGCGGTAGTCGATAGTCCAGCCGTATTTTTCCTCCATGAGGGCGTTGACGTCTTCTATCGTTAGGAGGCTGGGGCCGTGGTAGAGGTAGGGACTTCGCCGGTATACTTCGTCGGCCAGAACGCCGGGAGGACGTGTGTACTGGTTGATGGGGGCCGGGCTGCCTCCGCACTGGCCTGCGACCACCGTGGTACAGCCCTGCATGACGGCACTCTCGCAGTTGGGATACCATGGGAGACCACCGTCGGCGTGGCTGTGGGGGTCGACGAAGCCGGGGACTGCGGTGAGACCTTGGGCGTCGATGACGGTTGCAGCGTCTCCCTGTGGGTCTCCGGTCTGGATGATTCTGGCTCCTTTTATGGCGATGCCACCTGTGTAGGCCTTGTTGAGGCCGTCCACTATGGTGGCGTTGATTATGAGGGCGTCATATTCGGACATATGGATCGGTGTATCTTTCTGGTGTCTGGGTTTAAAGTTTGATATGCTTGGGGGTGTTTGGTTGCCTAGGTGCGGCTCTCTGTGAAGAAGACCTTTTAGAGCCCGCTGAGGAGGCAGCCACCATCACCCTCAACTGCACTCAGACACATTAATGTGAGGATAAAATTATGGATTAAAAAATTAGGGGTAAATTCACTTAGATTTCAGCTCATTAGCCATCATATGGCCCATTGATGCTGCAGACTCAACGAAGTTTTCCAAGTCCTTTCTTGTCGTTCTATGGTTAGTGATACAGACACGCATGACATGCCTGTCACCGACCTTCGACTCACTGGGAGCCCCCGCACCACTAAACACAAGCTGCCACAACAACTTACTATTCAACTCATCTAGCACCTCAGCGGAAAGCTCTGAATCCGTGTACCTGAAACAGACAGTATTCAAAGGCACTGGAGCCATCAACTCAAGCTCATCAATCTGTCTAATCAACTCCGCAAGATACTGCGCTTGATCAATGTTCTGCTGAACCAACATACTGTACTTAGCCACCCCATGCTCCTTGATCCCCATCCAGACCTTCAGAGCCCTAAA
>JAEHCT010000221.1 GCA_020697635.1 Candidatus Bathyarchaeota archaeon | reverse complement strand
TGACCCCCCTTTTCACATGTTTTATCAGGCGGGGCCCCTTGAATATCTTCAATGAACGTCAGGATAGTCCGGTTGATGGGGTGGTTCGGCATCCTATCCCCTATCCTAGCCGCGCTGATGATGTATCTGAGCGCAGGGTCGACGCCGGGGTGGAGCCTGACAGGGCAGAGCCTGAGCCAGCTGGGGTCGGGGGAATTCGGGGCTGTGCTCTTCAACAGCGGCCTCGCGATGGCCGGCTCATTGATGCTGCTCTTCGGGGCCGGGCTGTACGAGTTCTCGGACGGGGACGCGGTGGGCTGGATAGGCGCCGCCCTCTACATACTGAGTTCAGGCGTCGTCATCGGGTTGAGTGTGGCAACCGTCGAGGTTCAGCCCATCCACGACCAGGCCGCCACGGCGTTGTTCGTCGCCCTGCCTCTCAGCGCGGCCGTATCCAGCTTACACGCTTGGAGAAGAGGCTTGAAGCCCATCGCGGCGATCGGTTTCGCAGCCGCCGTGGTCTCCGTGGGGGTCTGGTTGGTGGCGGGGAGCGTGACGGCGTTGTACGAGCTGATGGCCCTCGCCCCCATAGGGGTGTGGCAGATGGCGCTCGGGTACTGGATGCGCAGCCAAGTCCCCGTGGACAACCTGTAGCTACTTCCTGCCTAACAGCCTCTCTGTGAGCCTTCTCCACTGGCTCTTGGCGTCGGTCATCTCAAGCTCCCTGGCGTCGAAGTCGCAGCCCGTCTTGACGGTCCTGACGTTCAGCTTCGCCATGGACTCGGAGGATAGCTGGCTGAGGGGCCCACAGTGGCTACACATGATCACTCTGCCTGTCAGCTGCTGCTCCTTGTGGAAGCGCATGGCCTCCCCCACGGAATCGAAACTGAACCAGCCGCCGTCCCGGCGCATCTCGTTGACGCCCTTCTGTTCGCCGCCCTCCGGGACGGCGTGGACGCACTCGTCCCTGTGGATGGTCGCGGTCTTGGTGGGCTTGTCCACGTCCAGCCAGAACATGGTAGTTTGAATCGTGTGGAGGCTAAAAAAGGTGGCTACGGGTAGACCCTGCGCATGTCCCGTGGGAACGGCACGGTGTCCCTGATGTGCTCCAGGTTGAGCATCCACATGAGCACCCGCTCCACGCCTAGGCCGAACCCGCTGTGGGGCACGGTCCCCCACTTCCTGAGGTCCATGTACCACGCGTAGTTGCTCGGGTCAAGGCCGTCGTCGATGGTGCGCTGGTAGAGCTGCTCGTAGTCGTGGACGCGCTGGCCTCCGCCGATGATCTCGCCGTAGCCCGCAGGCGCCAGGAGGTCCGCGCTCATGGTCACCTCGGCTCGGTCGGGGTTGGGCATGTGGTAGAAGGGCTTGATGCCGCTGGGATATCCCACTATCCAGGTGGGCTTCTCGAACTGCTCGGTGAGGGGCCCCTCCTGCTGCCACCCGAAGTCGTCGCCCCAGTACATCTCTACGCCCTGCTTCTGAACCGTATCCACGGCGTCGTCGTAGCTCATCCTTGGGAACGGGGGCTTCAAGCCGGCCAGGTAGTCAGGGTCTCCGCCCGCCTTCCTAACCTTCTCGGGGATTTCCTCGCCGAGGACGTTGGCGATATGGCTTACGAGCCTGTCCCCTGTGGTCATGATGCCGTCGAGGTCGGTCCAAGGCTCCTCGAGCTCCAGGTGGAGGAACTCGCTGAGGTGCCGCCGCGTCCTGCTGGGCTCGGCGCGGAAGCTGGGCGCGATGGTGTATATCTTGCCCATGCTACTGATGAGGGCCTCGGCGTAGAGCTGCCAGCTCTGGCTGAGGTAGACGCCTTTCCTGCCGAAGTACTCGACGTTGAAGAGGGTGCTGCCGCCCTCGACGCTGGCGGTCATGAACATGGGGGTGTGGACCTCCGTGTAGCCTTTCTCCCTGAACCAGTCGCGTGCGGCCTCCAGGAACTTGGCCCTGATCTGGAATATGTTCTGTAGCTTGGGCTCGCGGACGTAGAGGTGCCTGTTGTCCATGAGGAACTCGAGGCCCTGCTCCTTCTTCACTATCGGGTAGTCCTGCTGGGACACGTAGACGTCGCCGATACTGTTCACCCTGAGCTCCCAGCCACCCGGCGCGCGCTCGTCCTTCTTGACGACGCCTTTCAGCTCCAGGGCTGTCTCGAGGGGGTACCTTTCCACCTCGTTGAAGGTCGTCTCGTCGATGTTGCGCCTATTCAGGGTGCACTGGATCACTCCCGATCCGTCTCTGAGCTCGAGGAACTGGATGCCTCCGCTACTCCTGCTGGTGTATATCCAGCCGCGGACCTTGACGTCGGCCCCCTCCTCGTACCTGCCTTTCAGTATGTCGGCTGCGTCCACGAAACCCGTCATTTTAGACACTGAATCTTATCTAAGCCTGTTAATGACTCTTTCCAATGTCCGACGCCGGCTCCGTCCCTGAGCCTGGGTTCATGGAACACGGATCCATGTATGTGTAGTCTCGGGATACAGACTCATCTTCATTAAAAAATAGCTCAGATTAATGGTGAGAGTAACCATGGACCCGAGGATCAAGCTTCTCAACCGCCTCAAGATGCAGCTCAGCGGCTACGTCTACGCCGGGCACAAGAGAAGGGACGGCTGGAGGGGCGAGCTGCCCCACTACCAGTTCGAGTGCCCCGTGCACGGCGTAGTCGAGAACTACCCCAGCGGCTACGAGCAGCGACTGGAGTGCCCCCACTGCCTAGCCGAGAGAAGAGGGATGCGCCTTAAGGCGACGCCCTAAGACGCCCGACGAGGAATAGCCTTAACTCTGCATCTCATAATTGTGGCTCCATGGAGCCGTTGAGCAGAGGAGACATCATCAAGGGGTTCGAGGCCAGCCGCGCCAAGGTCTATGTGTACATGGCGGAGGCCCTCATCGAGCACCTGGGCTGGGAGGAGGGAAGGAAGGCGATCCACGAGACGGTCCGGGAGATGACCAGGGACTCCGGGGAGAAGGCGAGGAAGAGCTACGAGGCCAAGGGCGTCGAGAACACGTGGAGGAACCACAGGGACGAGAACGGCCCCTTGTACGCGCTGGCGTGGGAGGGAGGCGTCGCGCTGGACGAGCCGGACAAGAAGGTGGTCGAGTACAGCTACTGCCCCCTGGGGGACGCCTTCGCCAAGCTGGGCGAGAGAGCCGAGGAGCTCGGAGACATCTACTGCGGCGTCA